>JAWKPF010000017.1 GCA_041390825.1 Thermomicrobiales bacterium | reverse complement strand
CGAGCAGCGTTTCCATGCCGGTTTCGATAGTCTCGATCGCGCCCATTCCAGTTGCAATGAGCGCCCCCGTGCGATACGGATCGGGCGCGCCAGTTGTGAAACACGCGTTTTCGGCTGCGGCCATTGCGGCTGCGACGCCGAACTGGCAATAGCGGTCCATCCGCCGGTAGTCCTTCTTGCCGAGGATCTCGTCCGGCATGAAACCCTTGACTTCCGCGGCAATCGTGGTTTCGAACCCAGCGGTATCGAAGCGGGTTATCGGCCCAACGCCGGACACACCTGCGAGCAGATGCCGCCACGTGGTTTCCGCATCGAGCCCAACCGGGGAAATTGCGCTGACTCCCGTAATGACAACGCTGCGGCGCTGGGTTGAGTTTGTCATGCCTGCACTCCTTGTCGACCGGCGCCTGCCGGTTCGCAGTCGAAAAGTATCGCATCCGAGTGGCGCATCTCGTATGGCGCGTGGTGTACGCTCTTGGTCTACCGACTCTGCGGTGTGCGTGCATCGTGGCGTGGTCGTGAGCCGATAAATCACATGAGTCGGGAACCGCTCGAATGGTTCCCACCTGCTAGTGCAGGTTCAGGACTCCGTCACACACGGCATTGCGGGGTCGGCATCCTCGATTTCTGGAGAACGCTTCCGTGCTGTTCGTCATTCTTGGGTCCGATCGAGCGTTGGCCAGACATGCGCTCGGTCGCCAGCTCGCCGCGCTCGATCCAGGCGGGATAGACACAGACCGAATCGATGCCGCCAGCAGCTCGTTCGACGCGATGTTGGCCGCGGTGACCGCTGTCCCCTTTTTCGGGTCGAACCGCGTGATCGTGATCGAAGGACTGCTCAGCCAATCCGCTGCAAAGGGCGGCAGAGGTGGAAAGGCAAAGGCGGAAACCGATGTCGCGCGGCTTGTGGGGTCGATGCCGGAAACGACAAGACTAATTCTCTTCGAACCTGAAATGGCCGAACTCAGCGCATCGATCAGGAAGCAACTTCCCGATGGCGTCACTGTATCGATCAATGAGGCGCCTCGCGGAAACGCGTTGATCGAGCTCGCGCAAGACATGGCTTCTCGCCAGTATTCGAGCCTGGACAAGACAACAGCGCGCGCGTTGCTCGACCGGCTCTTCCCTGCCTACTGGCCGCAGGCGCCCGCGAATCGCGCGTTCGACAAGCCACCCTCCATGGAGCTTCTCGAATCGGAACTGGCGAAGTTGGCGTTGGCTTCGTATCCCGGCCCGATCACAGTAGGGATCATCGACGAGATGATTCCGCAACGAAGCGAAGAACGTATCTTTCCGCTGCTCGATGCGGTGATCGGGGGCAACCAGCGAGGGGCGCTCGGGGAAGTGGGGAATGCACGCCGCGCCGGGGAGGACCCGAGTCGAATGTTGGCGCAGATCTATCAGCAGACGGAACTTGCGGTAGCGGTAAAAGCGGCCGGTCGCCCCAGCGACCCGGTGCAAGCCGGCCGCGCGCTTGGACTTGCCAATGCAAACCGCATGCAACCGGTGGAACGAGCCGTGCAGCGGGCGCGCATGGCGCCGGTTCGGCAGCTGAGGCTGGCGCTCGAGAACGATCGACGAATCAAGACGGGCCGCATTCGTAACCCGGAGGAAGGGTTGGTCGATCTGGTGGTGCGCGTTACCGGGCAAACAGAAAACCGGTAGCTGGAACGCCACCGGTTTTTCCGCGCGCCGGCCCATTGCCGACAAGCTACCTGCTCGCGGGGAATCTAGCCCGCAAGCAGCGTGTTGTACTTCTTCATCAGGCGGGACTTGCGCCGAGCCGCATTGTTGGGATGGATGACCCCGCGGTTCGCCACGCGATCGAGCGTGCTGATCGCATCGCCCACTGCTCCGGCCGCAAGTTCGGCATCGCCTTGTCGAATTGCCAGCTCGGCCTTCTTCACGTAGGTGCGAGCTTCAGTTCGATACGGGCGGTTCCGAAGTCGCTTTTGCTCGGCAACCCTGATACGCTTTTCAGCCGACTTGCTATTCGCCAATTTCGGTTCACCTCAATAGAGTCAGGAATCCATGGTCTTCGCAGCATTTCGACACCACGAAGCTGCGCCCGCTCATCGCGTCGCGACGGGCAATGATACCAAATCGTGACCGCCCGCATCAATGATCCCTTGCCGGCGTGGGATGCACCGGTCAGCGACGACTTCCCCCTAGAGGAAGGCGATATCTATGCTGGCGGCGATGCGCCGTCTCCGGCAGGGCGGTCGATGGCCAGGAGCGCGGTTATCATCGGCGTCGCATTTCTTGCGAGCCGAGTTTTGGGGCTGCTCCGAGAGATCATCCTGGCGAACCGTTTCGGCACATCCAGCGATTACGACGCCTACGTCAGCGCGTTCCGCATCCCCGATCTGCTCTTTCTCGTCATTATGTCCGGCGCGTTTGGCGCCGCCTTCATTCCCGTTTTCGGCGGGCTCCTGGCGAAGGGAGAAAAAGAGAACGCGGACCGGCTCGCGTCGGCGGTCATCACCTGGACAGCGCTGACCACCGTCGTCCTTGGGTTGATCACGTTCGCGCTTGCGGGGCCCTTGATGCGGACGGTCGTCGCGCCCGACTTACCGCCGGCAGCGATGGATCTCGCCATTCAGACGATGCGCATGTTGCTGCTCTCCCCGCTTCTCCTGGGAATGGGCATTGCAGCGAAGGGAATCCTGGAAACTCATCTCCAGTTCACACTGCCGGCGCTGGCGCCGGTTGTCTATAACCTGGCGATCGTCCTGGCGGCCATTTTCCTCGCACCGGAATACGGTATCGAGGGTGTGACGTTTGGGGTGCTCATCGGCGCGCTCCTGCATGTTGGGATTCAGATTCCCGGTGTCGTGCGAACCGGACTTGTCTTCCGCCCGACCCTCTCGCGGAATGTCGCAGGGCTCTCTGAAGTTGGGGTTCTTCTGCTCCCGCGCGTGGTTGGGCAAGCGGCGTTCCAGATCAATTTCGTGGCGGTCAATCACTTTGCCTCGCAGGCGGGTGAAGGAAGCGTCTCTGGCCTGAATTACGCCTGGCAGATGCTCATGTTGCCGAACGGCGTGCTGGCCCTCAGCATCGGAACCGTGGTTTTCCCGACAATGGCCGCGCAATGGGAGCTCGGTGAGATCGACGAGTTTCGAAACACGCTTCAACGCGGTTTGCGTCCTCTGCTCTTCTTGCTGATTCCGGCCACGATCGGCCTGTTCGAGTTTCGAACCTCGCTCTTTCAGACCATCTTCCAGAGCGGAAACTTCGACGCGAATTCCACCATTCTCGCCTCAGAACCGTTGGCATTCCTCTCGCTTGGGCTCATCTGGTACGGGCTCGTCGAAGTGCTGGCGCGCACGTTCTATGCGATGAAAGACACGGTAACGCCAGTGGCTGCCGGCATTCTCATCATCGTGCTGAATATCATCCTGTCGAAGCTGCTGCTGGATTCCATGGGACATGTCGGTTTGGCGCTTGCGCTCAGCGTGAGCACTGGCGTCGAGGCGTTCATTCTGTTCGTGATTCTCCGGCGGCGCATCGGGGGATTTGGCACGGAGTTCGGAGTCTGGCTTGCCAAGATCGTGCTCGCAACCGCGGGCATGGCGCTCGTTTCGGCGTTGACTGCTACCCAACTCGAGGAGATTACCGGCGACCCGGACATCAATCGCGCCGTTCAACTGGCTTTTCTTGGCATGGCTGTAGGCGCTTGCCTGGCCGCCTATGTGCTGTTCGCCTGGCTGTTGAGCATTCCTGAAGCGCGCAACCCGATGGAGAAGATCCGGGGTCGCGTGCGGCGTCTCGCGCACATCGGCTAGATGGCTATGTGCCGATCCAGCAGTCGACTATAATCACGCGCATGTCGGTCGATGCCTCGCTCCTGGTTGGGATGTCTCGTGGTGCCCGGATCCCCCTGGAGCGGATCCGGAATTTCAGCATCATCGCCCATATCGACCATGGCAAATCCACCCTCGCCGACCGCCTGCTCGAGTACACCGGTACCGTCGAATCGCGCCAGATGGTGCAGCAACTGCTCGACTCCATGGATCTCGAGCGGGAAAAGGGCATCACCATCAAGGCCCGAGCCGTGCGCATGCAGTTCACGGCCAGGGACGGCCTCGACTATCAGCTCAATCTGATCGACACCCCTGGTCACGTGGACTTCTCGTATGAGGTCAGTCGTTCGCTGGCGGCGTGCGAAGGCGCGTTGCTGGTGGTGGACGCCAGCCAGGGGATCGAAGCCCAGACACTGGCAAATGTCTACCTGGCACTCGAGCAGAGTCTCGCGATCATTGCCGTCATCAACAAGATCGACCTTCCGAGCGCGAATCCAGAAGGCGTACGGAAAGAAGTAGAAAACGTCATCGGTTTGCTGGATGACGAAATCGTTCCCGCATCTGCCAAGACCGGTGTCGGTATCCCCGAGGTTCTCGAATCGGTCGTCACGCATGTTCCTCCACCGAGTGGCAATCCAGATGCTCCCGCCCGGGGCCTGATTTTCGACTCGCATTACGACCCGTATAAGGGCGTGATTGCATATGTCAAGATGGTCGATGGCGCGATCCACAAGGATGACCGCATCCGCTTGATGGCCACCGGCAAAGAGTCGGAAGTCCTCGAGCTCGGATACTTTTCACCGGGAATGACTCCGGTCGACGGGCTCTATTGTGGTGAGGTTGGCTACATCGCGACGGGATTGAAGGCCGTCAAAGATCTTCAGGTTGGCGACACCATCACGAGCGCCGCACTCCCTGCGGCCGCGCCGGTTCCGGGCTATAGGCCAGCGAAGCCTATGGTCTTTGCGGGGCTCTATCCAGTCGAGGGCGAGGAGTACCCGATGTTGCGGGACGCGCTCGACCGTTTGAGTCTGAACGACGCGTCGCTCGTCTATGAACCTGAATCTTCCGCCGCGCTGGGGTTTGGGTTCCGCGCCGGTTTTCTTGGTCTTCTGCACATGGAGATCATTCAGGAACGCCTGGAGCGCGAATACAAGCTCGAACTGCTCACAACGGCGCCGAGCGTGGAGTACGAGGTGCTGCTGCGCAGCGGCGAGATCAAGGTGATCGACAATCCGTCCGACTTGCCTGATCCCGGATCGATCGACGAAATCCGCGAACCGCGGATGAACCTCACGATCATCGTTCCGGCACGGTACATCGGGAATGTGATGGAACTCGTGACCGCACGGCGCGGGGCGTTCAAGGAGATGACCTATCTCGATGAAGACCGCGTGCAGTTGAACTTCGAGATGCCGCTGGGTGAAGTGATCATCGACTTCTACGATCAGCTCAAGAGCCGCACCCAGGGCTACGCGTCGCTCGACTACACCTTCAATTCGCTCCAGCCGGCCGATCTGGTGAAGCTCGATGTTCTGGTCAACGGCACCGCGGTCGATGCGCTCTCCATCATCACCCATCGCGACGAAGCCTATTCGCGCGGTCGAGAGTTGGTGAATGCGCTCCGCCGTTTGATCCCGCGCCAGATGTTCGATGTGCCGATTCAGGCGTCGATCGGTAGCCGGATCGTCGCGCGCGAAACCGTCAAGGCGATGCGCAAAAACGTGCTTGCCAAATGCTATGGCGGAGACATCACGCGCAAGCGCAAGCTGCTGGAAAAGCAGAAAGAAGGCAAGGCGCGCATGAAGATGGTCGGCAGTGTCGAGATTCCCCAGGAAGCCTTCATGGCCGTGCTGAGCCTGAACGACAGCAGTCAGAATGCGAAGAGCTAGTTTCAGTGCATTCGTCTGAGCAGGTCATTGTTGCCGAAGAGCTGCTGCGCCGGATCGAGGAAGCGCCGTTCAGTGGCCCGATGCTCGACGTGGCGGCAACGCGCCGAACCCGCGTTTTGGGGTTGAGCGAAAAGCAGCTTGTGAGCATCATGGCTCTGCTCGAACGAGCATATGGGCCGTACGAGAACGTCGACGTGCGTCCGAACGACGACCTGCTCTTCGATCTCGACATTGCCCCAATCCCGGTTGCCGAGAACTGGCGAAGCGCCCAGCGCCTTCACGAGATCATCGCCTATCTCCGCTCGCCCCAGGGTTGCCCCTGGGACCGGGCACAGGACTTGCAGAGCCTGTCGTCCAAGGTCGCCGAAGAAGCTTACGAAGTGGTCGATGCGATCGCCGACGGAGACTCCGGCGAGCTGGCTGGTGAGCTCGGCGACCTTCTCCTGATCGTCGCGCTGCTGACCCAGATCGCCGAAGAACAGGGCGCGTTCACCATCGAGGATGTCTACGAAACGGTGAACCGAAAGTTGATCCGGCGGCATCCCCATGTCTTTGGCGATGACGCCGCTGATACTCCTGAGGCGGTGCTCTCGACCTGGCAACGCATCAAACGCGAGGAACGTGGCGCCACGGCCAAGCCACGAAGCAAGTATGATCGGCTGCCGAAGTCGATGCCGGTGATCGCGAAAGCGATGGCCATGCGCGAGGATGCGGGGGAGATCAGCGTCGATCAGGTGCTGCCCCAGGGCGATACGCTGCTGGCGATGATCGAAGCGGCGATTGCTGCCGGTCGCGACCCGGAAGCAGAATTGCAGACCGCATTCGACAACAAGTACGCAGCGAGCTGACTTGTCTCCATTGGACTATTGAAGAAGGGGTTCGTGTGTCCACGTTTCGCGATGTCGATCCAGCAGTAACCGGAAAACTGACGTGTGGTTCGCTCCGGGGAGCCAATGCCGGCGAGAACGTGGTGCTACGAGGTTGGGTGAATCGGCGACGCGATCTCGGCGGTTTGATTTTCATCGACCTTCGAGACCGTTATGGCCTGACACAGATCGTCTTCAACCCCGAGATCCAGCCAGACGCCCATGCGATGGCCAGCGAGGTGCGGAACGAGTACGTGCTGGAGGCAACCGGCATCGTCCGTGAACGACCAGAGGGAACGAAGAACCCTCGCCTGGCGACCGGAGAGATCGAGATCGAGGTCCAGAGCCTCACCGTTCTCAACACATCGTTGAATCCGCCCTTCTACATCAACGAAGAGAGCGATGTCGATGAATCCCTTCGGTTGAAATATCGCTACCTCGACCTGCGCCGGGAACGGATGCAGCGCAATGTCATCTTGCGGCACCAGATCGTGAAGTACATGCGCGACTTCCTGGACGATCGTGGGTTTGTCGAGGTCGAGACGCCCCTTCTGATTCGCAGCACGCCAGAGGGAGCACGCGACTTTGTCGTGCCATCCAGCGGTTTTCCCGGTGAGTTCTATGCGCTGCCGCAATCGCCTCAGCAGCTGAAGCAGCTTCTGATGGTGTCGGGACTCGACCGGTATTTCCAGATCGCGCGTTGCTTCCGCGATGAGGCGCAGCGCGCCGACCGGCAACCGGAATTCACGCAGCTCGACATCGAGATGTCGTTTGTCTCGCAGGAAGACGTGATGGGGCTGATCGAGCAGCTCTTCATCGAATTGACCGAGACATTCACCGACAAGTCATTCAATCGCCCGTTCTCACGGTTGACGTATCACGAGGCAATGGAGCGATTTGGCAGCGACCGGCCCGACATGCGCTTCGGGTTGGAGTTCCAGAATGTGACGGACGCGGTTCGCGGGACCGAGTTCAAAGCGTTCGCCGGTGTGATCGAGAACGGTGGGGTGATCAAGGGGATCGTGGTTCCGGGATGCGCCGACTACACGCGCAAGCAGATCGACGACATCACGGAAATCGCCAAAGCGAACGGCGCCAAGGGACTGGCGACCTTCGCCCTGCGTGAGGGGGAGATCAAGTCACCCGTCGCGAAGTTCCTGTCCGAAGGCGAGCTCGCGGCCGTTACCACTGACCTTGGCGCAGACGAAGGCGACCTTGTGTTGCTCGTGGCCGATTCGTTCGATGTCGTTTCCAAGTCGCTCTCAGCGCTTCGGACGCATTTCGGAGATGTGCTCGGCCTGGCCGATCCAAACGTGTTCCACTACTTGTGGATCTATGAGTTCCCGCTGCTTGAATGGGACGAGGAGGGGCAGCGCTGGGATGCGACCCACAATCCCTTCTCGGGATTTCTGGAAGAGGATCGTCCGCTGCTCGCGACTGATCCCGGCGCCGTGCGCGCCAAGCAATACGATCTGACCCTGAATGGCTTCGAGGTCGGTGGCGGGTCGGTCCGAATGCACACTCGCGCCGATCAGGCGATGATCTTCTCCATGATGGGCCATTCTCCCGAAGCGCAGCAGGAGCGGTTTGGCGCGATCCTGGATGCGCTCGAGTTCGGCGCTCCTCCGCACGGCGGAATTGCCATGGGTATCGACCGGTGGGTGATGTTTGCGGCGGATGAATCCAACATCCGCGAAGTCATGGCCTTCCCAAAGAATCAGCGCGGCGTCGATTTGATGTTCGATGCGCCCTCCCCGATCGAGGAGCAGCAACTGGTCGATGTCGGGCTATCGCTGAGGCCGAACGTCGACAAAGATCAAGCAGCCCGGACGTAGCCCAGCGCGTTCAGCAGTTGGGCGGCAACTGCCGGCTCATCCCAGGGAATCTTTTCGCCGTTCCAGATAATCGAGCGTTCATGCCCTTTGCCAGCCAGGAGGACGATGTCTCCTGGCTGGGCTCGCTCGAGAGCCGCTGCGATCGCGTCGCGTCGCTCGACAATGGTCAGGAAGTCGACTCCGGGCGTCGCGCCGGCCGCTATCGCGCCATCGGCGATCTGGCCGATGATCGTTTCGGCATCCTCGAAGCGTGGATCCTCGTTGGTGAAGACGCTGAAATCCGCCAGGCGGGCCGAGACGCCGCCCTGCAGCGCGCGCTTGGGCACGTCGCGCTCGCCTGCACTTCCGCTGACTGCGATGATGCGACTCGTCGGACTCAATGATCGCAAAAGGACCAGCAGTTTCTGCAGTGATTCAGGCGTGTGCGCATAGTCGACGATGACAGAGAATGGCTGGCCCTCATCGACGCGTTGCATCCGGCCCGGAATCGCCGGGGCCGTCGCAAGCCCTGCCGCGATCTCTTTGATATCGAGTCCCATGGCACGTGCGATGCCAATCGCGGCCAGTGCATTCTCGACATTGAACTGTCCGATGAGCGGGCTTCGCATTGACACCGTGGTTCCGCCTAGTGCCAGGTCGAACGACGTCCCGTCAACGCTGATGTCGATGTTCGATGCGAAGATTTCAGCGTCGCGATCGAGACAGCTATATCGCAGAACGGTCGCGCCCGCGGCATGCGGCAGGACGGCCTGGGCTCCCTCGTCATCCAGATTCACCACAGCAATGCCGTTCCTGGAGGCCACCCTGTCGAACAAGGTTGCCTTGGCGGCCCGGTATGCGGCGATCGTCTTGTGAAACTCCAGATGCTCATGGGTGATGTTGGTGACTGCCCCAACCGAGAAATCGACATCGTCGAGTCGATGCTGCGCCAGACCATGAGAAGTTGCTTCGAGAATTGCGGTCTCGACGCCTGCGTCGACCATCTGCGCCAGAAGGCGCTGAATCTCGATCGATTCAGGTGTTGTCTGTCGGGTCTCATGTTGGACGACCTGTTCCGCGATCTTCACGGAAACGGTGCCAATCACCCCGGTGACGATTCCGGCATGCGAGAGGATCGCGTCGGCCAGATAGCTCGTCGTGGTCTTGCCGTCGGTGCCAGTGATGCCGACAACCTGAAGCTTGTGGGATGGATGGCCGAAAAACGCTGCCGAAATGGGCGACAGCGCCGAACGTGAGTCCGCAACGTGAATCGCCGGCACGTCGAGGTCGATAGTCCGGTCGACGATGACCGCGACTGCGCCGCGATCGAGCGCGCTCTGGATGAAATCGTGGCCGTCCACATAGCCGCCACGAAGCGCGACGAACAATGCGCCCGGCGTGACCAGCCGAGAATCGTACTGAATGTCCTGGATTTGGACGCTCACGTCCCCCGAGACCGTCGCCCCGGGCACGGTCCGCGCCAGATCGCTCAGGGAACGAGTCATTGCGATCGACCAATCATCCGATCGGCGAGTTCGCCCAGGCGGCGATGATACGATCGCTGCACGGCAGCAGGATAGGAGACGATGGAGCCGCCAAAGCCGGTCTTGAATCGATAGAGGCCGCGCCAATCGTCGCCCTTGGTCGCTGGAACATGGTCCTTGTGTTCGTTGTCGGCTGGCGGATCGACATCGGGGATTCCCCACATGTCATAGTGCGAAGCGCCTTGCTCGCGGCCCCATTGCATGGCGAGGAACTGGAGATTGAATGCCGCGCCAACCGCTCGATACCGGGTGTCGGAGGCGCCGTACATGTAGATGGCATCGTTTCCAAACGCGGCGGCGATAAGGCCAGCCGCCGGATGACCATCGAGACGCGCAATGAACAGGATGGCGTTCTCTGGAAACCTGCGCATGAAGTCACGGTAATACTCGGCCGTATGAATGCCAAACTCATTGCGCTTCGATGTCACTTCGAGCATCGAATAGAACTCGTCGAGGGCGGACCGATCGTCTCCGGTGTGCCGATCGACGATTACGCCTTTGCGGGGCGCGAGGCGGACGCTGTAGCGCGTCTTCTGATGCATGCCGGCCAACAGCTTCTCGTCGTCGACCAGTGGAATCTTGACCGTTCGACCCGGCTGCAGGTGGTAGGAAAGAGTTTCGATTTCCGGAAACGGACGATCGGTGAAACCGACGATTGGCAAGTCGGTCTCGATCATGACATAGAGCGCGCGGTGCTTGCGGGCGCTTGCGTCGATGGCGTCGAGCAATAAACGGGCGCTTTCGAGATCATCTGCCGCTACCGCCGGACCTCGCGGGATATATCCAATGCTGACCGGTCCCTTGTGTCGATAAAGCACTTGAGCCATCGCGCGGGGCTCGCTGCCCCCGATAGCGATTCGCTCGGGCCTCCATCCGTGGTCAGCCTTGAACTCGCCCCACTGCCACGACTGCAACAGGTGACCGTCGAGCGCACGCAGCGCCTCGTTCCAGGCGTGCGGCTCATGCACGACCGGCGATTCGATCCTGGATGCGCCCGCCACTACGACTGCCGCTCGAGTGGGTTGACGGTGATCAGCGCCGCATCGAGCGCATCTTCCACGTTCTCGAGTTCCTCGAAATCGTCGTCCTGCTCCACTTGCCGGAGGACGCGGATGGCAGCCGGACCGCCGATCGAGCCCAGCGCATCGATCGCTGCCGTGCGCACTTCAGCGTCCTGGTCCCAAACGAGCTCGGCGAGATCTGGGACGGCGTCGATTTCGCCCAACAGTCCCGCGGCTCGGGCCGATTCGAAACGCAGTTCGGCGTCCTCGCTTTGCATGAATTCGATCAACTCGGGTAGCCAGGCTGCGCTCGATGTCCGCCCCATGGCGTATACCGCCCCCGCAACGACTGCTTGATCCTCATCATCGAGACCGATCCGGATGAGCTCGGAGATCCGAGGATCTGCGCCGAACGCCGCGATGGCGCCGAGCGCGCGCCGCCGTACGATCGGGGATTCGACGGGATCTTCGATGATGCCAGTGAACAGTTCGATCATCTCGTCCTTGTCGAGGACGGTCGACTGTCCGTCGGCGATCGCATCGAAGGGAATGGACAGCGCGTCGGCTGCGGCGGCGCGCACATCGTCCGACGGATCGGTTCTCAGCAGACGGACGAATGTGGGCGGCAAGTCACCCCCCTCGTCCTCCCAGAGGGCTACGAGCGCCAATTGCCGAATCACCGGGTTGGGATCATCGAGTGCAATTCGATACACCCGGTTGAAGTTGTATTCCAGCGATTCGTCCCCGAGTTCCGCCAGCGCGAGCATGAGGGCATGCCGTTCAGTGTCGGGGATATCGAGCCAGTGCGCGCGCACATATGTCACGCGAGCCCGATCCAAATCGGAGAGCGCAGCAAGCCGGGAACGTGAATAGTCGCCCCCGACGATCGCCTGGATCGCGGGGGCGAGTGTGCCGGACTCCGCGCTAGGCGGGGTTTCCCGGGATGTAGGTGTAGTCATCTGGTCCGTCTGGGTCCTTGGCAAACGCGCCGGTGTCGTCATTCTCCAGAATGGAACGGAGCAGAGTCTCGGAGAACGGGCGCTCGACATTCGCGCCAGCGAACAGCTGGGAGAATGTAGCCGTATACCCACCACCCTCGAACTGCTTGCCGAGACGCTCGAACGTCACGGCCACGACTGCCTCAGGGCGCCGGCGGGTCTTCTCGTCAAGCGGCTTCTCGCCGTTCAGGCTCGACCAGGTCTCCTCGGTCAGCAGGGATTCTTCCAGCACGCCGCAGGCGAACGAAGTCGGCCGGAAGACATAGCGTTGACGGCGTTCCTCGAGCTCGAGCAGACGCTGGCTCTGGCTGGATGCGCTCACGTACTCGACGATGAAATGCCCGTCGTTCTCGGTTGCGCGAATCGACAGCAGGGCTCCTGGAACGAGGTTCTCGTTGAAGAAGTCGTCGAGACCGACTATGAACCCACCGCGATTCGGTGTCGGATAGCGCAACTCGACCAGATAGGTCGTGTAGACCTGTGGGCACTCGAACGTCAGAACGGCGGTGCGCTGGTTCGGGGTGACCGGCGGTCCGAGCAGCTCCTGCACCTCTGCGTTGTACGGAAGCAAGCCGAGCGTGAACTCATAGAAGGTCAACACATGGCTCAGTTCCTTCCGCGACCGATAGTTCGGCGCGGCGGGAGCTTCGTCCAGAAGGTATCGATAGTCGGCGCCAATCTCGTTGGGTTTGCGCAAACCGGTGCCAATGGGCGCAAGTGCCGATGTGCTCCAGAAACGCTGTCCGCTCGTGCCGACAAATTCGAAGTCGCGATGCTCCTTCGAGAGCCGATAGTTCAACGCAAATCGCATCAGGTCGAAATCAGCCGAACGCGGACGCACATCGAGCACATCCTGAATCAGGACTTCGTCGGTCAGCGGTTGCTCTTGCTCGACAATGTAGTCCTTGAGTTTGCGCAACTCGCCCTTGCTGAAGCGCGGCACGCGATCTTCCAGCATCCACTGACCATCGAACATGGCCACCTGGCCATCGGCGCCCAGCCGTTCGATGAGTGCTGCTTCCAGATCGGTATCGGACGCATCCGACACGTCGGTGGGAGCCGATTGCGCTGCAGGTACCGTAATAGTGCGGAACGACTCCGCGGCCGCGACTGCATCGATTTCGGCCTCGGCAGCCTCGGCAATCGCTTCCTCGACCGGTTGAGTCAATGCAAAACCGGCTGCCAGACTTGTGTTCGGCCGAGCGTCCAGGTCAGTGGTCTGGACATCGAATATCGACCATCCGGACTCCATCCGCGGTCGAGGCCGAAGCATCTGATCCGAAACTTCCGGTTTGGGCGCCGGCGTCATCAGGCGAGTCGCGAAATCGTGGCTTGTGTCGGGACGGCGCGCCCCGCTGAGCGTGCCGGCCCGGGTCGCGATGATGACCGGTTTTTCGCCACTCTCATCCAGGTGGAACGAATCCGGATTCGCCTGGATGGCGGCAACCAGCGCGTCCCTGGAAATCTTCTTGTCGGCGAAGAACTCCGCGGCAGAGTCGAGTGTCAGCCGGATTGGGGCGTTCACGGACATGAACCGTCCCACGGACTGCATCAGCCGGAAGAGCTCCGCTGCGTGTTCTTGCTGGGCAGAAGTGCCAGCGAATGTTCGCGTTGCTGGCGCGATTGTTACCATCGATTCACAACTCCATGAGGTGCTATTCAGGCGCGGCGAAACGAAGCCTGGTGGCCGCGCGGTGTCGGTGGAGCTCAGCTCTTCCGGTTGCGCAACGCCTCGATCAGCGCGCGCGTCGGAAGCGGTTCCGATGCGTTTCGCAAGACTGAAACGAGAAAATCGACATCCTCGTCGGTCAACCGAACTGGTTCGGCGGGCTGGCTCATCGAGACTCCGTTCGTGGTTGGTGAAACGCCGGACGGGCAGGTATCGTCCAAACTTGCGTAGTATACTATGGTTTGCTATCTGGCCCGGTTGGGACCGGATTCGCAGTCGCCAAGTCGAGTTGCCGCGACCTGCGCTCGTCTTTATACTCGCGTCAGTTCGCCCACTTGCTCAGAACGCTTTCCGGTAGCGTGGCCGGAGGAGGATCGCAACAATGCCAAGTCTAGGCTGGCAAGAACTCGTGATCGTGCTGATCATCGTAGTCATCATCTTTGGCGCCGGGAAGCTCCCCGAGATCGGCGGAGCCATGGGAAAGAGCATCAAGGAGTTCAAGAAGGAATCCGAGGATCCGAACGCGCTCCCTGATGGCACCTCGACCACGGTGGCCTCGACTGGCTCGACCGCCAAGTCGGTTGACACCAGCCAGGTTCGCGCCGACGAGATCTAGCTCGTCATCACTGCGTCGCTTTCGAACGGCCGGGTCGTCAGATCCGGCCGTTTCTGTTTCAGGCTGACTTCAGCCGAAGATCGCGTTCGTGGAGTATCCTCATTCCCGACTTCGATGCTGACGATGGATACACAATGAGCTCAACCGACGATTCCCAGTTCTCCAAATCCGTTTCCACTGGCAACACATATTGGTCGGACGATCCGGATCCTGCGCTTTCGGACGCCGGCGAGCCCATGATTTCCACGAAGCCCGCCAAGAAGCAAGGCAGCGCGATCCGCGAGATCATCGAAACCGCGTTGATCGCGGTGGTGATCTTTGTCGGCGTGCGCACGCTGGTCCTGAATTTCAGGGTCGATGGCAGCAGCATGTTGCCCAGCCTGGTCAATGGCGAAATGCTGCTGGTGAACCGCAACGCGTACAAGAGCTGGGACCTTTACACGCTTGTCGACTGGATACCCGGCGTCGAGCATGCAGAGGCCAAGGAGCTCACCCTGTTCGACGGTCCGAACCGTGGCGATGTCATCGTCTTCAATCCGCCCGTTACCTCTGAGAAGCCGTACATCAAGCGGGTCATCGGCTTGCCTGGTGACACCGTCGAGATCAAGGACGGCGGAGTCTGGGTGAACGGGATCGAGTTGGACGAAACGTATCTGCATGGCGACACAACCGACTGCCAACCGCGCGCATGCGATCCGGTGGTGGTTCCAGAGGGGTCCGTCTTCGTCCTCGGCGACAATCGGGCGCATAGCTCTGATTCCCGGTATTTCGGAACCGTCGAAATCTCCGAGATCGTGGGCAAGGCGTGGATCACCTACTGGCCAATCGGGCATATCGGGTCGGTTCCGTCCGCCGACTACGACGAACTGGATGAAACCAGCGGCTAGCGAAGACCACGCGTCGCAACGAACCGTTTCTGGGGCGCCGAACGTTGTAGAATTCGAGTGTCGACGGAGAGAGCGCGTTGCCTCGTCCGACCGCCTCACAAACCGTTCCACCTGCGTGCCACTGGAAACCCGGTCATGATCGAAATCGTCGTCAAGAGCATCCGCTTCAATCGCATTACAAACAACCGCGTCGTGTTGCTCCAGGAACTGGCGGGCGAGCGCTATCTCCCAATCTGGATCGGAGAGTTCGAAGCGCACGCCATTGCCATGGAACTGCAAGGCGTCGAATCTCCCAGACCGCTCCCCTATGACCTCATGCGCTCGATGTTGGCCGAATTGCGTGGCTCGATCGACCATGTGATCGTCAGCGATCTCTCGATGGATGTCTTCTACGCACGGGTGGTGGTAACCGTCGATGGCCGAACCATCGAGCTCGATTCCCGGCCGAGCGATGCGATCGCGCTTGCAGTGCGAAGCGGAGCCTCCATTTATGTCGACGAGTCGGTCATGGATCGCGCGGGAGTCAGCCTGGACGACGAAGATGCTGACCTCGAGTCCGATCAACATCCGCAACGTCTGACCGAGCGTCGAAGCGAACCGCGGCCAGACGACGAGAACCTTTCGATCTTTCGCGAATTCATCAATACCCTGGATTCCGACGACTTCGAACGAGGTCGCGGAGACTAGCGTTCTCCGAACTCACTGGAGCCGCAACGAGACCAATGGACGCTTCCGACAACCAAATTCGCCGTATCGTGGTCGAGCGAATGGACCGCTGCACTGTCTGTCATCGACGATTTGTCGAGGACGATGTCGAGGTCGTGTCCCGCAAGTCAGATGTCTGGCTAATGATCGTGCAGTGCAAGGACTGCCATTCGCGCAGCTTTGCGGCGGTAGTGGGCGAATCATCTGGGCCAATCGACGCTGAGTCCCTGTTCGGGTTCCCGTCGAGAGCATCGATCGAGATCACGTTCGAGACCGACGGCGAGTATTTCGACATTCAACAGCTCGACGACGAACCCCAGCCACCGGTGACGGTCGACGATGTGCTCGAGATTCACGAGTTTCTCGATTCGTTCGACGGGGATTTCAAGTCGTTGTTCGCAGACCAGCCCAAGGGATAGTCCGCAGATCGAACGGCACGTCATTGCCGGTTGCGATGATGCGTTGACTGCGATTCCGGGCATCCCTATACTCGCGACGGACTCGAGCGCCGATTTTGCGGCGTGTTTCGGGACGCCCGCGGACTTGCCCGGGAGGGAAGAGTGGCAGAAGCAGTTCACGCGCCGGCAACCGGCAACGGAATCGATCTCGATTACGTTCGAAAGCTGATGGCTCATTTCGAGCCCGAAGATTGGCAGGAGGGGCAGGAGCTCATCCTGAGCGCACTGCAGGAAGTCAACGAGCATTTCGGGTACGTTTCGGTGGAAGCTGCCGAGATCGTAGCCGAGCGGCTCGGGACGACCATCAACCGGATTTACGGGCTGCTCACCTTCTATGCCGACTTCCGAACCGAACCCCGCGGCAAACATTTCATGCTCATGTGCCACGGGATGTCCTGCTACGTCATGGGGTCCCAGCAACTCGTTCAGGAACTGGCCGACAAGTACGGTATCGGCGACGGTGGAACCACCGCCGGCGGCGAGCTCACGGTCCAGGTCGTGAACGGATGCCTCGGAGTCTGCAACCAGGCTCCGGTGGTGAAGCTGGATGACCGCTTCCACGGACGCCTGACCAACGAGTCCTTCAACGAGCTCGTGCAGCGAGTGATCGCGGACAACCCGCGGGAGCAATAGAGTTATGGCGCAACCAACCTCCGATCTCCCTCGCTTGACGTCCAGGAAGGCGTTCGACGAATACAAAGCTCGCGCAGTCGAGAAATGGGAAGCCATCTGGAACGGCGACAAGACGGTCGTTTCGGTTGGCGTTGGCAGTTCGTCGATCCCCATAGGCGCCCTGGAGGTGCTGGCCGCGTTCGAGGCGATCGCTGAGAAAGAGAATCTGCACGTCCGCAAGACCGGCGTAGACGGGGCGGACTGGACCGATGTCCAGGTGCGCGTCAAGCGCAAGGGCGAGCCCGCGGTGGTCTATCGCAATGTCGAGCCGAGTGACGCCAAGGGCATCATCGACGGCAAGCATCGCAGCAAGATCATCGGTGTCGAAGGCGACGAAGAGTTCGACGGTCACAAGCCGCTGAACACCCTTCCCTTCTACAAGTATCAGCAGCGAATCGTGCTGCAGGACGTTGGGGTCATCGACCCTGATTCGATCGAGGAAGCGATTGCGCGTGGCGCATACATGGGGCTTTACCGCGCGCTCTTTGAGCTTTCCCCTGAGGAAGTCATCGCCGAGGTCACAACCGCGAATGTGCGCGGCCGGGGCGGCGCCGGGTTCCCTGCCGGAATCAAGTGGGAAAGCGGCCGCAAGGCACGTGTCACACCCAAGTTCGTTACCTGCAATTCCCACGAGGGCGAGCCGAACGTCTACAAGGACCGGCGCATCCACGAGGGCGATCCGCACCGTGTGCTGGAAGGAATCCTGATCGCATGCGTCGCGGTGGGAGCGGAGCGCGGCTACAACTACGTTGGTGGTGAGTATCCGCTCGCAATTCAGCGCTTCCGAAAAGCCGTGAACGACGCGACCGCGCTGGGCTTGGTTGGGCGTGACATGCTTGGTTCAGGCAAGAACGTCGCCTTCCGGCTGCGCACCGGAGGCGGCGCGTACGTCTGCGGCGAGGGCTCGGCCATGATGTATTCCATCATGGGTGTACGTGGCCAACCGCGCACCAAGCCGCCGCGCTCGGTGGAAGAAGGACTTTGGAAGCGCCCAACAGTTGCAAACAACACGGAAACCCTCAGCAACATGCGTGACATCGTCGTCAAAGGCGGCGAGTGGTACGCGCAATTCGGCACCGAAGGCTCCAAGGGCACCAAGCTGATGACCGTCCAGGGTCCCATGAAGACCATGGGATTGGTGGAAGTGCCGATGGGGATCAACTTCAAGACCCTGATCGATGAGGTCTGGGGCGGGATGCGCGACGGTTACAAGTTCAAGGGGATCCAGACCGGAGGCGTCTCGGCAGGCCCGCTGCGCTATGACCAGCTCGATGTGCCGGTGGACTTCGATTCCTTGACCGCCATGGGCGGTATGCTCGGTTCCGGCGGGTTCGTCGTTTTCGACGAGTCGGTTTGCGCGGTCGACTTTGCCCGCTACCTGACGGCGTTCAATCGCGTCGAGTCGTGTTCGAAATGCGTTCCTTGCGCGCGTGGCAATCCGACGCTGGTCGAAACAGTGGACCGCATCCGCTTCGGACGCGGTTCACAATCAGACCTGGCATTGCTGCAACGCACCTCGAAACATGTGATCGAGCTGTCGCTTTGTGGTCTCGGGCAGGTGGCTCCCATGCCGCTGCTCGGCATGATGCAGCAGTATCCCGAGGAGTTCCAGGCGCACATCGACGGGGTCTGCCCATGCGGGGTCTGCCCAGTTTCAGCCCAGGCGACCGTCGACGCCATGGCCGCCGATTAGGAAGAAGGCTCGACGCCCCGGTTCCATTTCGGAGCCGGGGCGTTCTTAATTCTGTCAGACCGTGAGATCGATTACCTGGCCGATTCCGCGCGCGATTGCTTGATCGATTGCGAACCTGGCCACCACCACGTCTTGCACCGCGTTGCCGACCGATTTGAAGAACGTGATTTCCTCGTCGTCCGCGCGCCCGATTGCGGTTCCTGCGACAAGATGGCCCAGCTCCGTTTCGAAGTGAGACTGGTCGATCAACCCGTCGTTCATCGGTTTGAGCAGGTCGCCTGCCTCCGCGAGAGCGGCATCGAGGTTGTCGATCACGACCCGCGACCGTGCGACTGTGGCCGGAGGAATCTCCTGCATCTCGGGCGTGAACGCGCCGACCGCGTTGATGTGCGTTCCCGGCCGGACATCCTCATCGCGAAACACCGGCGCTCGCGCGGTGGTGGCGGTGCAAATGATGTCGGCTTCAGCGACTGCGGATGCCACGTCGGTGTGACGACCAACGGGGGCGAGATCGGGCCAATCGGCGGCCATCGTGCTCAAGTAGCGCTCCAATTGCTCTTCCCTGGTATCGACCGCGATGATCCTCTCCGATTGGCCGCACGGCGCAAACCGCGGCTGCTTGAGTAACTCCCTGCACTCCAGCGCCGATCACAGTCAGGACGCTCGAATCCGGCCGCGCCATCAGATCACTGGCAGCGCCCGAGACCGCGCCGGTACGCAGCGCGGTGACAAAGCCCCCCTCCATCACACCGAGCGGCTCGCCGGTGACATCGTCGATCAGGCAGACGATGGCATGAAGTGTTGGGAGTCCACGTTTGGAGGGGTTCCCGGCGAAGAAGTTGACCACTTTGAAGCCGAGCGCGTGCGACGCCGGCACGTAGCCTGGCATCATCAGCATGGCGGACGGATCGTCGTTGACGTCCACCACTGCGCGAACTGGCGCCTCGGCCCGTCCCTCTGACAACTCCTGAAACGCGATCTTCATGAGCTCGACCGCGTCCTTCATGGGGACCAGTTGCTTCAAATCACTACGCGACAGCGCCAGCATTGGCTGAATTCCTCCTCAGCGCGAGTTTGCCCGTACAGGGCATCGGATGCCGCAGTGTAGCGACCCGAAACCTCAGCGCACAATGGAGCGTACAGATTGGCGTGATATACTCGCCGCGCTTCTGGTCCTGCTGGACCGCCGCGCCTGACCGAAAGTCGCCAATCCCCTTCTGATGTCCGATCAAGGTTTGTCCAGTCGCCTCCGGCAGCACTCACGCCGTTCGGGGCTGGCCGTCGGCTTGACCATGGCCGCTGCCATCGCTATCTGCATCCTTTCGTCCGCGTGGCTCTTCGGGCGCATCGAACCGTACGTCTCCGACTTCACGGGATACGAGCAGAACACCCCTGTGCCGGCAGTTGCGGCCGCGAGCGATGCGGAGGAAACGCAGGCTCCCGATTTTGGCGACGATGATGAACAGGAGGAGCCATCTGCTACCGAAGCGCCCGCGGCAACGGAGCCTTCTGGTGGACAACCAACCGTGGCGCCAGCCCAGACTGCAACCACAACGACGTTCCTGCAGACGCACGAGTCGAATCCGGATTTCACAGTCAATTTCCGGCCAGGCCCGAGCATTGATTCCGGAGAACCAGTCGCTACACTTGATCCAGGCACGCCGTTGCAGTATCTCGACGAGCAGACGACCGGCGATGACGGATCGATTTGGCTTCGCATGAAAACCGAGAGCGGCCTCGAAGGATGGCTGCGCGAAGTCGATACCGTCGAGACCAGCTAGCACCACAGACACGGAGCAATTTCATCCATGCAACGAATCGCAATCGTAGGGCTTGGCCTTATTGGCAGCTCGATTGGAATTGGACTTCGCCGATGGTCGGCCGAGAATGTTCGCGGCGGCCAACCGGCGCTCGATGTGATCGGTTTCGACTCGAATCTGGACCGGCAGAGTGAGGCCAAGAAGATCGGCGCCGTCGATCGCACCGAATGGGAGCTGCGCAAAGTCGTCGAAAACGCGGATCTGATCGTCCTTGCCGCACCAGTGCTGGCGCTCAAGGAGATCATGGGCGATATAGCCCCGCTCCTGAAGCATGGCGCCGCTGTCACCGACGTCGCCTCGACCAAATCAGAAGTGCTCAGTTGGGCAAACACCCTGCTTCCGCGCACGGTCAGTTTCATTGGTGGTCACCCGATGGCTGGCAAAGAAACCAGCATCGAGGGCGCCGATGGCGATCTTTTCCGGGGAGCGACCTGGTGCATCTGCCCGTCGGTGCAGGCAACCGACGATTCGATCCGGACCGTGCTCGGCATGGTCAATGCGCTCGGCGGGGAGCCCTACTTCGTCGACCCCGCCGAACATGACGCCTACGTTGCGGGCATCAGCCATTTGCCGTTCGTTGCATCGACTGCGCTGATGAATGCGCTCTCTGCCGATCCATCGTGGCGGGATATGAAGACGCTCACGGCCGGCGGCTTTCGCGACATGACGCGTTTGGCGAGCGGAAGTCCGGAAATGCATCGGGACGTGGTCATGACCAACAAGGCAGCAGTCCAGCGATGGCTGGATGCCTATGTCAACGAGCTTCAGGATTTCCAGACCAAGCTTGCCTCGTCTGACGAAACGGTGAGCGAGGAACTGCTGGCGTATTTCACAAACGGACGCGATCGACGCGCCGAATGGGCCGTGCAAACTTCACGCGAGGCTGAGTTGCTCGGCGGAACCGGAAACGATGGAGAAGGAGATGGATTCTCCGGGCAGATGGGGCGCATGCTCTTCGGCGGGTTCATGCGCAAACCGCGTGTGCAGAAGGACCAGAACGCCAAGACTCCAGCCCAGTAAAGGAGTCGCGTGCCGGTTGCAGTGCCGCGCTTCGGCTGGACAGCATGATCTACCATGTAGTCCGTAGCTGCCTTCACTCACCTTGCGACATGACCGATCAACTTCCCAAACCACCCAAAGAACCGGTGCCGCGGTGGCAAGCCGAAGTCGAGGAAATCCTCGAGCGGTCCGACCGCGACCCGACGTCGTTCGAGAAAGCACGCGCGGCCGCAATTGCTACGCGCTACAAGGCGCCCGATCGGGCGAAAGTCGCCACCGAGCGCGCGAGCAACCGTTTGGGTGATGGCATCTGGCTCGTCGCGGCCGTCGCTCTGGGTGTTGTGGCCTGGGTCGCGGGAATCCATTGGCCACTTGCGGGACGGGTTCTGGCGATCGCCAGCATTCTGCTGTTCGTCGGGTTCTTCGTGAACGCATTCGTGCGGTCGCGGCGGCGAAACGAATCACCCAAGCTCTGGCGCGGCCAGGACTTGAACGCGGACGATGGACCGCCATCCTGGCGAATCGGCGCGCGAAATTCGCGGAGTGATGACGACGACCCGCCCCTGGTCGGTTCCGGCCGCTAGCCGGTTACCGGTCGGACCATCGGAACCGATGGTTGCTCCGAAACGCCCGAGGTCCCCATGACCTTGCCTTCGGCGTTCGCCTGTTGCAACCATGCCTTTCCCGGAAGCGGCTTGCTTCCGGCGCTCTGCGCCATCTCGATTCTCAGGCAGTCAGCTCCGGTGACAACGAGCGGACCCTCGAGGAGCGTGCCGGGTGCGTGCTCGCCGGGACACGCCGTCACATTCGCGCGGTGTATCTGCACGGGTTGGCCATCCAGCGTCGACCACGCGCGCGGCCATTCCCACATTGCCCGAACCTGCCGTTCGATATCGATTGCGGACTGTGACCAGTCTATCCAGCCGTCGGCCTTCACGAGCGGACGCGTGAGCGTTGCGCTGTCATCGTCCTGGGGAATCGGCTGTATCGAACCGTCGATGATCCCGGGAAGCGTGTCGATGAGCAACTGCGCGCCGATCTCGGCCAGTCGAGGCGTGAGCGACGCAGTCGTGTCCTCAGGTGCAATCGGTGTGGATCGCATGGCGAGCACTGGTCCGGTATCGAGACCGGTATCCATCTGCATGAGTGTGACGCCTGTTTCGGGCTGACCGTCCAGGATTGCGGCCGAGATTGGACTGGCTCCCCGGTAGCTCGGCAAGAGCGAGGCGTGCAGATTCACCGATCCGAGCGCCGGAATTCCCAGGAGCCTCGGCCCGAGATCTTGCCGAATGCCGCCACCACGAACAGATCCGGGTCGACAGCAGCTATTGGAGCGCGGTCTTGCTCGGTGCGAAGCGATTCTGGTTGATAGACCGGGATGCCGTGATCGACCGCGAACTCCTTCACCGGCGGTGGAGTGAGCCTACGTCCGCGTCCGGCTGGTCTGTCCGGCTGCGTTACAACCAGCTCGACCGTAACCCGTTCATTCTCGGCGAGCGCGCGAAGCGCCGGGACCGCGTAGGCAGGGGTCCCGAAGTAGACAATGCGAATTCGTTCGGCACGGTTGGCGCGCATGATGCAGACTCTATCCGATTTCGGCGCTCGCGCCGATCGAGTTGTCTTGATCTCTCGTGAGGAGCGGCAATCTCTGCGCCAGCTAGTTGGTCTACGACACCGCGCCGTGCAATTGTCGCTTGCGCTGCTGGTGCTGGTTTTTTCTCTGGTTCTGGTGTCCATTGCCACCGATTCGATCGCGGGTGCGTCCGCATCGCCGCGATCGGGTGAAATCGTTGCCGATCTCGACCATTTCCAAACGGGAGACCCAGACGAGCTGATGATCGACGAGCCGGTGCAAGAGCTGCCGGTTGTCGACGACGCCCGCTGGTCAAGTGCATGGACGGACCGCACCGCGGTCGCCGTCGTTGCCTGGGTGCTCCTGCTCGTTCTTCTTGGCGTTGCCGGTCGACCATTGGCCCGGTCACTGCTGGGATCGTTCCCCGATGCCGGTCAGGGATTTGCCCGGGTGTTTCTGCTGCTCCTGGCCGCGTGGGGCGTCTGGTTTGCGGCATCGTTCGAGCTGATCGAGTTCAAAGCCATCTGGGCCTGGTATGCCCTGCTTGCGGCAGCCGTCATCGGTTGGTTGATGGCGTCGACCGGCGCTTCGAGGACAGCGGAGCGACCGTCCAGAAGAGCGATCGGCGGGGCGGAAGCTGCATTCTGGATCGTGTTCTCGCTGTTTCTCGTCTTTCGATTCATCAATCCCGATTCCTGGCACCCGATCTGGGGTGGCGAGAAACCGATGGAGTTTGCGCATATCAATGCGCTCCTGCGCTCTCCCTACTTCCCTCCATTCGATCCCTGGTTTTCGGGCGGCATCCTCAACTACTACTACTATGGCGAGTATCTCGTCGCGTTTCTCATCAAACTGACTGGAATACCCTCCGAGATTGCATTCAACCTCGCGCAGCCGACCATGATGGGCCTGGCCGCATCGGCCATGTACAGCCTGGCCGTGGCAGTTTCCACTCGTCTCAGCCGCGATCGGGTCGACCCGTTGCTGGCTGGCGGTCTGGGAGTGCTCATTTTTGCGTTGATCGGCAACCTGCAGGCGGCATGGGACCTGGTGCGGTCGCTTCCCGAATGGCCAGTCTTCAGCTTCGACTGGACATGGGCGGCCAGCCGCGCGATCGACGGCGGCATTACTGAGTTCCCCTACTTCACCGGACTCTACGCTGACTTGCATGCGCACCTGATTGCGTTGCCGATCACCCTCTCGGTGCTTGCGCTGGGATTCGCGTTGTCCACGGACAGCGCCTCACTCAGACGGAGCCTGCCGAGGTTGGTCGCGCTCGCGCTCTGTCTTGGTTCGCTCAGTGCGGCAAACGCCTGGGACGTGCCGGTCTATGCCGTCGCAGCGGTTGCCTCGATCTTCCTGTGGAGCAAGCGATTCGGCAATCTCCTGGTCCGCTTGTTGGTCACGATTGTGGTCTCCGGGGCGACGGGAGCACTGGCGTATCTGATGTTCCGGCCATTTCACGATCACTTTGTGGCGCTGTTCAGTGAAGTCGACCGGGTCAGGGCAGGCACCGATCTCGGGCAGTTCATGCTTCATCTGGGGGCGCTGCTCGGTATCATCGGTGTTTCGATGGCGGTGTCCGGGCTGCTTTCATGGTCGACACCTAAGCCAAGGTGGCGTGAACTGGCCATCGCGGTTTTCTGCCTGGCGGTGACCGCAGGGATTGCGGTGCAGGTGTATCGACCACAACTCATCGAGTTTCCCTCCGGCTCCACCGGGACGATCGTCATCTCGCTGATCGCGGCGGGCGCATTGTCCATGGTCATGCTCAGGGCCGGGACCGATGCATTCGTGGCCGCCATGGCAGTTGTCATTGGTGTCATTGGGGCGGCATATCTGGTCGCTCTGGGATGGCCCGTTCTGGCGGTCGGCCTCATTCTGGCGGCCTGCGGATTCCTGACGTTCTTCTCATTCGACGATCGCGCGACGTCGTACTTTGGTCTGGTGCTTGCCGCGGCTGGATCCATCGTCGCAGGGGTAGAGATCGTTTTCGTGGTGGACGATCTTGCGAGCCTGGAAGACTGGTATCGCATGAACACGATCTTCAAGCTCTATTACCAGGTTTGGACGCTCTCGAGCCTCCTGGCGGCCGTCTCCTTGACTATCCTGATCTCGAAACGCAGCATCGCGATCACCTCATGGAGTTCCACCCCACAGGGATTTCGGCCAACAACACAGTGGGTTCGTTCCGAACCGACGACCCGCAACCGGCTGGCCGTGGGGGCTTGCGCGCTGCTCATTGGACTTTCGCTGGTCTACCCTGCTGTTGCGACGATTCCGCGGCTCGAACAGCGGTTCGAGGGGCATCCGGAACCGGGCACGCTCGATGCGTTGGATTGGATGCGATATGGCACGATCGAAAGCGGCACCGGTCAGGTCGTCCATTTCGATGGAGATCTGGACGCCATTCACTGGTTCCAGGAACACGTGCGCGGCACACCGGTGATCGCCGAGGCGAGTATTGGTCCCTACCGAGGCAACGGTTCCCGCTTTGCGATCGCGCTCGGATTGCCGACTGTACTGGGATGGGATCGGCATGAACAGCAGCAACGGTACTACCCGGAGATCGCTCAACGGGACGCAGATGTGCGCGATCTCTACAACTCGGACAGTATCGAGCGCAAGCAGCAGATCATCGATACCTACGGGATCGAATACATCATCGTCGGCGACGTCGAACGCAAGTCCGGCTTGCCTTCGAGTCCGGCGACGCCATATGCCTCTGCGGAAGGCATCGCCGCGCTCGAGTCGATGGTCGGTCAAGGACTCGAAGTCGCGTTCGAATCCGACGGGACGACCGTCTATCGGGTTGTTTCACCGCTCGGTGCAGATGCAGGGGACCGGCCCGAAATCGTCGGTCGAAGTCCTGAGCTCGTTTCGAGCCGCTATCTTGTGTCGGTTTCGACGAGCCGAGTTTGACGTGGTGTCATCTTGCTTCCTATACTGGCTCGCGCTGCTGGCAGCAGCGGGGTGTGGCGCAGCCTGGTAGCGCGCGGCGTTTGGGACGCTGAGGTCGGAGGTTCGAGTCCTCTCACCCCGACCAGCCGACAACGCGGGGGTAACTCAGTTGGTAGAGTGCCTGCCTTCCAAGCAGGTTGTCGCGGGTTCGAGTCCCGTCCCCCGCTCCTCAGAGCACTTCCAAATGCAGTGATTTCCCCGAATGCACGTTCAGCGCGATTGCGAAGCGCCTAAGAGGGCGTTGCGCGAGCGCGCGGGGAGCGTACGGTGATTACCCGTTCGCGAACGCGCTCTTCATCGAGCGAGCGCTGCCTCGCGCGCAGAAGGTCAGTCAGCGTGATCAGTCCCATCAGGCGAGTGCGGTTGGCTGGATCGACCACCGGCATGCGGGTCAATCCGGTCGTGGCCATTCGTTCCATGACGTAGCGCAATGGCTCGTCCGGAAATGCAACGACGAAGTCGCGCTCGCAGACGTCGCCAAGCGTTTGGCCTGCCGGATGCGCGCTGAGCTGCATTTCGACCAGTTGGTGACGAGTCAGGATTCCGGCGAGTGACCCGTCGTCTTCCACAACGGGATAGAGCGCCTGGCCAAGATCGAGTCGGTCGCTTCGGAGCCGAAACCCTTCGAAGAGCTCGTCGACGGTCATCGAGGCCTTGAGCACGACGACCTCCACGCGCATGAGCTCTCGTACGAAGAGAATCTCCAGCGGATCGATGGAGTATTCCCTGGTGATGTGAAACCCGCGCCTGGCGACCTTTTCCGTGAGGATCGAGCGCTTCATGACCAGGACAGTGAATCCATGCGCCACGATGGTGGCTGCCAGCAGCGGCAGAATGAGATCGATGTCGTGGGTCAGCTCGAGGAGGAAAATGATTCCGGTGAGCGGAGCACGCATCGTTCCGCCCAGAATCGCCGCCATCCCGATCGCCGGCCAGAATCCCGGCCCCATGTCTGGCAGAACGTGAGCTTCCAGACCGCCCAATGCCCCTCCCATCATGAGCAGTGGAGCCAGGACTCCGCCCGAGGTTCCTGAACCAAGCGACACAGTCCAGATGGTCGACTTGACCAGGAGCACCCCTATGATGATCGTGCTGGTCGCCTTCCCGGCAAGCAGCTCTTCGATGACGTCGTAGCCAACCCCCAGGGCTTCAGGGAAGATGAATCCTCCAATGCCAACCACGATGCCGCCAATTGCCGGCCACCACATCCAGTGAATCGGCAGTCGGGCGAACGTGTCTTCAGCAAAGTAGACCGCGGTGGTCAACACTGCGGAGAGCGCCCCGGCCGCGATACCGGCGAAGATGCAGGCGAGCAGTACCGTCAGGCCGATGTCCGATGAATGAACGGGCGTCGGAAAGAGCGGCCCCTCCCCGAGCAATGGAACCCGGACGATCGCCGCCGTGGCGCTGGCCAACGCCACAGGAACCAAACTGCGCGGTTTCAGCTCGAAGAGCAAGAGCTCGATCGCGAGCGCGGCGGCCGCCAGCGGCGCGGAGAAGGTAGCCGACATGCCTGCGGCGGCGCCGGCGACCAGCAGCGTCTTGCGCTCGGCGCTGGTGAGATGAAAAAACTGCGCTATGAGCGATCCGACTGCGCCAGCGGTCATGATGATCGGCCCCTCGGCGCCGAACGGGCCGCCGGAGCCGATCGAGACAGCCGAGGAGACAGGTTTGAGGACAGCAACGCGCGGCTGGATCTTGCTCCCGCCAAGCAGGATGGCTTCGATTGCCTCGGGAATGCCGTGCCCGCGAATCCGTTCAGAGCCAAAACGCGCCATGATCCCGACGATCAAGGCGCCGATGACTGGGATGACGATGATGGCTGGACCCAGATTCGAATCGGCTGGGGATGCCGGCTGAATGCTCAGCCGTCCGAAGAAAAAAAGGTTGGTGAAAAACTCGATGAGACGCAAGAGCAGCAACGCGAGGACCGCGCCGATTGCGCCGAGGCAAATGGCGATAGCTGACAAGACGATGAGACGACGCGTGGTCGTGAAATCACCGAGAACGTGACGGTCGACGGCTTGCGGAGAGGCAGCGCCCTCCGAGAGCGTTCGGGACATGACTATTCGACTCCGTTGGGGAAAAGAGCGCTTCAGGCTTTTGCGCCACATCCATCGTACTACGACGAGGCGTCGCTCGCCGGAGGAAATCACCACGAAGCGGATTGTTTTGGCGTCCGCTTGGCTCGGCGAAGCCAGCGGAATCATCATCACGCCGGAGAAATCGAGCGATCATCGTGGTCGAGGGAAGTGGTATCGCAACTGTTGGGGATCCGTGAGCACGAGATGATGAGGCTGAGCGGCGATGGTGCACGAAGTTCAGTACACTCACGCAGCGCCCACGCGCCACGGCCCTTGGATTAGCACGATAGGGAGCACATGCAACCCCCTTCTGTGACCTCGTCGATCGATCTTTCCGCAAGCGGCAAGCAGATAGGCCGACTTCGCTATCCGAAGATCACGAACAACGGAGGTTGGGCGTACGATCTCGTTCCAATTGCGACGATTGCGAACGGCGACGGGCCAACCGTGTTGGTCAGCGGCGGAAATCACGGGAACGAATACGAGGGGCAGATTGCGTGTCTGCGTCTCATCGACGAAATCGATGCGGACCAAGTCACGGGTCGTCTGATCATCGTGCCGGTCATCTCACGCGAAGCGGCCTGGGCAAGCACCAGACTCTGGCCCTCGGGCGCGAACTTCAACCGCTCCTTCCCCGGCAGACCAGACGGTGGTCCACACGAACAACTGGCCGACTTTTTCACCCGTGTACTCTTCCCGATGTCGGATGTTGTGATCGACCTGCATTCTGGCGGCAATGCCTTCTGGTTCCTTCCCTGTTCCCATATGCATGTGGTGGAAGATCCCGCGCAGCGAAAGGCCATGCTCGACGGCATGCTGGCCTGGAACAGCGATCATCACTTTCTCTACATCGACGTAAACGGTTCCGGGCTTCTGCCGGTCGAAGCCGAGAACATGGGCAAGACGGTGATCACCACCGAACTGGGTGGTGGTGGACGTGTGCCAGCGTATGTTCACCAGTTGGCCTGGAGCGGCTTGACCAATGTCCTGCGGCATGTCGGTGTCCTGCAGGGTGAGGTGTTGACACGGGAATCACTGGGCCTGGAGCCGGCTGTGATCATCGATGGCCGAGATCCCGCGAATTACGTCAATACTGATGAGCCCGGCTTTTGGGAAAACCTGTTGGAGCCGGGCGATCCGGTGCGGGCGGGCGACCCGGTCGGCCGACTCTGGTTCCCGGACCAACCGGAACGCGGCGCGCAGGTGTTCACGGCGCCGGTCGACGGAGTGCTCGTGGTGGTGCGTGCGATGACTCCGACGCTGGCCGGAGACAGTGTCTTCGTAACGGGGCAACCGATCGAAGCCTCGGCGCTCCGTTAGCTCGTCGCTTCAGAAGCGTCGTCCGAATCCCCGGCACAGCAAGACGCGGATACCCTGGTCAGTGGCGGGCAACGTCCTCTGTCCCGGCTCGTGAAGCGATCCGGTGGTTCGAGTTTCCACAAGCGGCTACGTGCCTGCAGCCTCGACTTCTTGCGATAAATCCGGGGTCCCTGAGTGTCGAATTCGCGCTTGCTGGAACGACGAATTGTCAAAGCCGGGATGGTCCCGGTGAGGATCAGGACGCACGGGAGCGCAACATGGCATCAGTGAGCACATATCTCAACTTCGACGGGAAAACCGAGGAAGCATTCGAGTTCTACAAGTCCGTTTTCGGCACTGAGTACATTGGCCAGATCTTTCGCATGGGTGACATGCCGGCTCAGGAGGGAATGCCGCCGGTTCCAGAGCACCTGAAGCGTTTGGTCATGAACGTGCAGCTCCCGATACTCGGAGGCCATATCCTGATGGGCACCGACACCGTGGCGGAGTGGGGACATGCGCTGAAGCCCGGGAACAACGTCTTCATCGTGCTTCACCCGGACTCCCGCGCCGCAGCGGATGCGTTGTTTGCCGCACTCAGCGACGGCGGAACAGTGCAAATGCCGATGGCCGACCAGTTCTGGGGCGACTACTTCGGTGACTGCGTCGACAAGTTCGGTGTTCAGTGGATGATTTCATATACCCCCCAAGTAGCCGGTTGATTTCGGATCAGGCCGCGAAGCAGCCGGGATCGTCACGAGGGCGACCGGCGAGACGAGCGTGACCACCTGAGAAATAGGGACGAACCGGCGATCCAGCGTTGGCCGATGTTGCTCGGTTGGCGGGAAGGGCTGTCGAGTGCTTCGAACGCGCCATATGGCCCAGTGGGGCCGAATGCGTGTACCATCGCCATATGCTGCGTCATGTGCTGCGCAGGGGGCCTGTAGCTCAGTGGTAGAGCACGGGGCTCATAACCCCAGGGTCGCGGGTTCGAATCCTGCCGGGCCCACCTGATGCACAGGCGTTGCGTTCGTCCAATTCGTGCGACTTGATACAGGGATGATTGTTTGACCGATACTGCACTGGCAACCCCCACGGACGTGCGCGATTCCGCCCGTGATCTGGCCCTCCGCATCGCCGAGATTCTTGCGGATACACCCGCATCGGATACGGTGGTGCTCGATATTCGTGGTCTTTCCACCTTCTCGGATTTCTTCGTGATCTGTTCCGGAGAGAACGAACGGCAACTGCGTGCAATCGCGGAGAAGCTGCAGGAAGAACTTCGCGAGGAAGGCGTGCGGCCGCAGCGTGTGGAGGGCACGCCGCGCTCAGGATGGATCGTGCTCGACTACAACGATGCGATCGTCCACGTCTTTGACAGAGATCTGCGCGATTTCTATAGAATGGAGCGACTTTGGGCCGAAGCACCCCGGCTTCTGGCGATTCAGTAGCGATCTCGCGTTGCCGCCGACGCGGATCAACGGTGATTTGAAACGACAAAGGGTGAGATCTTCGTGAAGAATGAGCGGAATCAGATCTCGTTTCTCCTCCCGTTCCTCCTCGGCGCGCTGGTGGGCGGTGCGGCCGGCGCGGTTTTCGGTGTGCTCCTTGCGCCCTACGTTGCCTCAGTGAGATCGCTTGCCGGCAAGGCGCTTCGCCGCGGCGGATCTAGCCAGCCGAAGTTCGAGCTCCTGCTCCAATAGCCAGACTCAGTTCGGCGAGCGAAACCCGGGGCGTCCTACTGTCAGAAGCAAAACGGCGGCCAGCGCAAGCATGGCGCCGAGTTTTGCTTCCTTGCTGGGCAGCAGGAGTGAGAGCACCCCAAAAAAGAGCGAGACCCCTCCCACAAACCCGACGATCCTGCCGACACTCCAGCCCCGCGCGAGCAGGCGATGATGCAGGTGGGACTTGTCCCCCGTTGCGATTGGCTGACCTCGGGCAGCGCGCGCAACCGTCACCCACACCAGGTCCAGCAGGGGCAACCCGAGAACCAGCAGCGCGGTCGCAAGTTTGGCGCCACCGACGATCGAGATCGCTGCGATCGTTAGGCCGAGAAAGTTCGAACCTGCGTCTCCCAGTGTGATCCTGGCCGGAAACCAGTTGAATGGCAGGAACCCCAGCACCGCCGCGCCGAGCACGAGCGGCAGGATCGATATGGTGAATTGCGGGTCCGCCCTCGGCCAGAAATACGTGTGAAGGAACAAGACAATCGCGGCCACGAGGGTGACGGTTGGCGCCAGACCATCGATCCCATCGATCCAGTTGATCGCGTTCATCATCGCTACGAACCAGAAAATCGTGACGACGACGGCAACCGGCAAGGCCAGCGTGACCGTGCCGAACATCGGAGCGTTGAACTGGTCGATGGCAATGCCGTGGAATGCGTTGCGGAGACGCGGCAGGATCATGATCGCGGCAACTGCGATCTGAATCCCGAGCTTTGTTCTTGGCGCAAGCCCCACGGCATCGTCCAGCAGCATGAAGAGCGTAATCGCCGCACCTGCCAGGCAAATGAGCGCGATTCGCTCGACCTCGATCGGGAATCGATTGATTGGCAGCGCGAAACTCACCGCAACGCCAAACCAAAATGCGATCGCGACCGCAATCCCCCCAATGCGCGGCGCGGGAACCCCTGAGCGGTTGACGATGGCAAGTTGACGCCCGATGGGAATTGCGCGCCAGACCAGGAACGCCGACAGTGCGGAGACCGAACAAAAGAGCAGCACGGCTATCTGGGCGTGGCTCATCGGTCGCCTCTCGATGATTTCAGGTGAACGCTAGTCGATCAGGCGGGAACTCCGGGCAACGGGAACCTGCGCGACACGGATCGAACCTCTTCTTCCGCGCGCGCCAGCATCGCCTCGTCCTCGGGCTGCTGCAGCACGTCGACGATCATGTTCGCCACCCATCGCGATTCGTCCACGCCGAACCCGCGAGTGGTCACGGCGGGGCTGCCAACGCGAATACCGCTTGCCTGGGTCGGCGGACGCGGATCGCCGGGGATCGTGTTCTTGTTCACCGTAATCCCGACTCTGTCGAGCGCTTTCTCGGCTTGCTTTCCGCTCAACCCGACCGTGTCCACGTCCAGCAACAGAAGGTGGGAATCGGTCCCGCCGGAAATGACCTTCATTCCACGTTCGATGAATGTATCCGACATCGCAGCGGCGTTTTCGATCACTTGCCGCGCGTACACCTTGTACTCGGGGGAAAGCGCTTCACGGAACGCGACTGCCTTTCCCGCAATGACATGCATGAGCGGACCGCCTTGCAGCCCAGGGAAGATCGTCTTGTCTATCTTCTTGCCGAATTCCTCGCTCGTCATGATCATGCCCCCGCGCGGACCGCGCAACGTCTTGTGCGTGGTGGTGGTCGTCACATGAGCGTAGGGAATCGACGTCGGCAGCAGGCCAGCGGCGATCAAACCGGCCGGATGCGCGATGTCCGCAAACAGATACGCGCCAACTTCGTCGGCAATTTCGCGGAATCGCCTGTAGTCGAGCGCACGACTGTACGCGCTGGCGCCAGCAATAATCGCCCGTGGGCGAACCTCCTTGGCGCGCGCTTCCACAACGTCATAGTCGATCAATCCGGTCTCCTGGTCGACGCCATAGAAATGGGCATCGAAGAGCCTTCCGGAGAAGTTCACGGCGAGCCCATGCGTGAGGTGGCCACCCTCCGCCAGGCTGAGCCCGAGGATCTTGTCTCCTGGATCGATTAGCGCCAGATATGCGCCCAGGTTGGCGTTCGCGCCGGAATGCGGCTGCACGTTGATGTGTTCGGCGCCGAACAGTTCCTGTGCCCGCTCGATGGCCAGCGTTTCGACGACGTCGACATACTCGCAACCGCCGTAATAGCGCTTCCCGGGATATCCCTCCGCGTACTTGTTGGTAAGGACGCTGCCGACAGCTCGCAGCACGGCGGCAGAGACGAAGTTCTCAGAGGCGATCAGTTCGATGCCATGACGCTGACGTTCCTCTTCATGACGGATTGCGTCTGCGACTTCAGGGTCAGCGGCCAGCACATCGATTGCGGTAGTAACCATGAGCGCCTTTCAGGGTAGTCGATCGAACCAGGGGAAAGCAGATTCGGGCGAGTGCATTGTACCATCGGGCTTTCGGCGCTCCGCGTTTGCGTAGAGCGCGGCCTGACGATCGAATGGAGAGATGATGCGCGTGTTCGTGACCGGAGGAGCCGGATATATCGGCAGTGTCGGTGTGGAAAAGCTGATCGACGCGGGCCACGAGGTGGTTGTGCTGGACAACATGCGCACCGGTCAGCCGGCGTCGATCGAACCGGCGGCCACCGTCGTCAAGGGCGATCTGCGCAATGCCGCCGAACTGAACGCAATTGTGGCGGATGCACGGCCCGATGCCGTGATGCACTTCGCTGCTGCCACGATCGTTCCCGAGTCGGTTGCCAAACCCGATCTCTACTACGGCATCAACATGGTTGGCGGTTACAACTTGCTGGAGGCAGCTCGCGCGGCCGGTGTGAATCGTTTCATCATCTCATCGACCGCGGCTGTTTACGGAGCACCAGCCGAAATCCCGATTCTCGAAACTACAGCCAAGCAGCCAGTCTCCCCATATGGCCTGTCCAAGCTGATGTTCGAGCAGATGCTCGAAGCGTACGCAACCGCGTACGCTACCCGCTGGATCGCATTCCGGTATTTCAATGTTGCCGGGGCAACCAAGAAGCATGGCGAGGACCATCGGCCGGAGACCCATCTGATCCCGAATGCGCTCATGGCGGTGGCCGGGCGCCGTCCACCACTCGATGTTTTTGGCACCGACTATCCCACTCCCGATGGCACAGCGATCCGCGACTACGTGCATGTCGAGGACCTGATCGATGCGCACATTCTTGGCCTCGACCACATCGATGATGTGTCCGGGCCGTTCAATCTCGGCACGACCAACGGCGCGAGCGTGGCGCAGGTGATCGACGCGGTCGAAGCGGTGACCGACAAGCCCGTGCCGCGAAACTATCATGGGCGCCGAGCCGGCGATCCGCCGATTCTGATCGCCGATGCCGAGCGAGCGCGCCGAGAACTCGGCTGGAATCCGCATCGATCGACACTCGACCAGATGATCGGCAGTGCCTGGGACTGGATGCAGCGCTATCCGGATGGATACCCGTCCTGAGAAGCGTAGGCAGATCTGCCCGGCAAGCCCAACGGTAACAGCTCTCCCGGCGGCCGTTCGAGTCGTGTTTCTGGGGATCGGCGGCCGGGCGAAATGGTCAGGGGACTCTGAGCTCGAGGTTACAGATCGGCATCATCGCGGCCGCGGAAACTGATCCGGATTGGGGTTCCGGTGAACGAGAACTGTTCACGGAGCTGGTTCTCGATGTACCGCCGGTAGCTGAAGTGAATCGCCTTCGGATCTGAGCAGAAGAAGACGAACCTGGGCGGTTCGATATCCACCTGCGTCCCGTAGTAGAACTTGATTGGCTTGCCGGACTTGCTCGACGGCGGATGATTGGCCACTGCTTCTCGCAGCATCTTGTTCAGGGCCGCGGTAGGAATGCGCTTCTTGCGCTCCTTGACGACCTCCAGCGCGAGATCGAGCACCTGGTGGACTCGCTGCCCATATTTCGCAGAAATGAACGCTATGGGCGCGTATGGCACGAAGACGAGCTCTTTGGCCGCCAACGCGTGGTACTCGTCCATCGTGTAGGTGTCCTTTTCGATCAGGTCCCACTTATTGACGACGACGACGATACCCTTCTTCTGCTCTTCGACGTACCCGGCGATGTGCAGATCCTGCGCGGTGAAGGGCTCGGTCGCATCGACCACCATCAGGACGACGTCCGACCGGTCGATGGCCCGCATCGAACGCAGCACGCTGTACTGCTCGATGCCAGTCTCGACGCGGCCCCGACGACGAATTCCGGCCGTGTCGATCAAGGTGACTGGCGATCCATTCCACTCGAGGTGGGTGTCGAGCGAATCTCGTGTGGTGCCAGGGACATCACTCACGATTGCGCGTTCCTGGCCGAGGAGCGCGTTCACCAGGCGGCTCTTGCCAACATTTGGACGTCCCACGATGGCGATGTTCGGGCCTTCGAACTCGATCTCGTCCTCGTCAGAATGCGGCAGCGCTTCGACGATGGCATCGAGCAGATCGCCAGTTCCCGTTCCATGGAGCGCTGACAGCGCGATTGGCTCTCCAAGACCGAGCTCGTAGAACTCGAAGACCGAATCGCGCCGCTCGAGGTTGTCGGCTTTGTTCGCGCCGAGAATCGTCGGCTTGTCGGTGCGGCGTAGCAGATCCGCCACCTCATAGTCACCTGAGGTGAGACCGTTCTTGGAGTCGACCATGAAGACGATGACATCAGCTTCGGAGATTGCACTGCGAGCCTGATCGCGGGTGCGGCGAGCGATTTCCGCAACGCTCGACGCTTCGATCTCCTCTTCGTCCTGCAATCCGCCGGTGTCGACGAGCGTGAACTCGAGTCCGCGCCAGTCGGTAGTGCCGTAGACACGGTCGCGCGTGGTGCCCGGCTCGTCCTCGACAATGGCAACCCGCTCGCCAATCAGGCGGTTGAACAGCGCGGACTTGCCGACGTTTGGACGGCCGACGATGGCTACGATTGGCTTGGCCACGGTCACTTACCTCGACTTCGTTCTCGAAGCCGCCGGTTCGCGGCCGAAATCGGCGCGCGCCCCACAACATCGCGACATATCAAAAAGACCGGCCTCCACGTGGCCGGCAGCGCCGGAAGTATACGTCACGGTCCTGCCGAGATCAGACGACGACCGACCCAACGATTTCGACGAACCGGTCCATGCCATCGATCGATGTGAGCTCGGTGGTCGCGATGAGGAGCGAATTCACCAGCGACTCATCGACATTGCCCAGGTCGTATCCGCCGATGATTCCTGCCTCCAACAGAGCCGCGTTGATGACGGCCGCCGGAACCGGAGTCGTCAGGGTGAACTCATTGAAGAACTCGCCACCGTTGGCAATCGAAACACCCGGAATCTTTGCAAGCCGATCCGCCAGATAGTGGGCATTGTTGTACGACGCCCGGCCGATCTCCCGGAAGCCCTCCGGGCCGAGCAACGACATGTAGATCGTCGCCGCAGTTGCCATCAAGCCCTGGTTGGTGCAGATATTGCTGGTGGCCTTCTCACGACGGATATGCTGCTCGCGTGTCTGCAATGCCAGCACATACCCGCGCTTGCCTTCCGAATCGGTGGTCATTCCCACCAGCCGTCCAGGCAACTGCCGCACGAATTCCTGTTTCGTCGCGAGCAAACCGACGTATGGGCCTCCGAAACTCTGCGCCACACCGAGCGACTGCCCCTCGGCGGTCACGAAATCGGCATCGAATGCGCCCGGTGGCTTGAGCAGCGACAAGGGGACGGGATAGGTCGCCACGATGAGATAGGCTCCGGCATCGTGCACGGCCTGGGATATCGCTGCCAGGTCTTCGATCGTCCCAAAGAAGTTCGGATACTGGACAACGACCGCGGCGGTGTTTTCATCGATCGCAGCGGAGATCTCCGCTGCGGTGGTCGCCAGTCCATTCGATGGCAGTGGCAGCGTAGCCATCTCAAAGGTGGCACCGGCCGAATAGCTTTCGATCACCTCGAGATAGTTTGGGTGGATCGTGCCGCTGATGAGGACCTTGTCCTTCTTCTTGGCGGCAGTCACCGCCATGTGCACTGCTTCGGCCAGGGCAGTGGCGCCGTCGTACATCGATGCGTTTGCCACATCCATGTCGAAGAGGGCGGCAATCAGCGACTGGAACTCATAGATGATCTGCAACGTTCCCTGCGCGACTTCTGGCTGGTAGGGCGTGTAGGCCGTGAACAGCTCACCGCGCAACAGCAGCTGCGAAACGGCAGCCGGGGAGTAGTGCCGGTATGAGCCGGCGCCCAGGAATGAATCGGCTCCGTTGGGAATCAGGTTCTTCGCCGCGAGTCTGTCGAGATAGGCCGCTGCCTCCATCTCGGTCAGCCGTGGGGGGAGATCGAGCGTCGGGCGTCGCACGTCTGCCGGAATTGGCTCGAAGAGCTCGGAGAGATCGTCGATTCCGATCACCGCGAGCATTTCGCTGCGGTCCTCAGCCGTGTGAGGATTGAAGGCCATGTGGTTCTCGATCCTTTTGCTGAACGATGCGTACGAAAAAACTACCCAACTGATGGCGGCGATGCGCTCGAGCAGTCAGCGATTCACCGATGCTCGGTCCCGCCTGATCCCTTCCAGGAAGAACTAGTGCCCGGCTTCGCTTTCGAGGAACTCGTCATAGGCGATGGCATCCATCAGCGCGTCGAGATCGGCGGCATCGGCCACCTTGACCTTGATGAGCCAGGCGTCTCCGAACGGGGACTGATTGACCAGTTCCGGCGCGTTCACGGCATTCTCGTTGCGCTCGATCACCTCGCCGCCGACCGGGGCATAGATGTCGGACGCAGCCTTGACCGATTCCACGACACCCAGCGGCTCTCCCGCCGTGACGGTGTCGCCGACGTCTGGCAACTCGAGGTAGGTGATGTCGCCAAGTTCACTTTGCGCATGATCGGCGAGACCAATGGTGGCAACATCGCCATCGACTCGCACCCATTCGTGCGACTTGGAGTATTTGAGATCGGCAGGTGATGACACGATTTTTCTTCTCCCCTCGAGTGTCTTCGACAGCGAGCTAGCTTCGCTCGCGCTTATAGAACGGAGTCTTTACCTGAACCGCCGGAACGGCGCGATCGCGAATGATGACATCGATTGGCTTGCCAACACCGGCGATATCCGCATCGACAAGGCCCAATCCGATGTTTTGCTCGAGCGTGGGCGAAAACGCGCCGCTCGTGACGTGGCCGACGACTTTGCCATCCACAGCCAATTCACAGTGCGAGCGTGGCGCGCCAGAGCGTACTTCGATCACGAACCCGATCGTCTTGCGTGGAACTCCGGCTTCTTTCTGGGCTACCAGTTTGTCGCGACCGATGAAATCGCCTTTGTTCAGCTTTACGGCCCAGCCGAGTCCGGCTTCGAGCGGAGTGATCTGATCGTCCATCTCATTGCCGTAGAGTGGCATGCGTGCTTCGAGCCGCAACGTGTCGCGAGCGCCAAGTCCGATGGCCTCGAGACCAAACGGCTGGCCGGCTTCGTAAACCGCGTCCCAGATGGCGCCGATATCGTCGATGCTGCTGTAGATCTCGAATCCATCCTCACCGGTGTAGCCGGTGCGGGCCAGCCGCACGGGAATCCCGTTGATGGCATTCGGCATCCAGGCGAAGTAGTCGAGCTTTGAAATTGGGTTGGCCACAAGTGGCGCCATGATCGCCTCTGACTCGGGGCCCTGAATTGCGATCATGCCGGTCTTGTCAGAAATGTCCGTGACTGTCACGTCCAGGTCGTCTCGCTCGGCGGCCCATCGCTGCATCCATGCGACGTCCTTGTCCTTGTTGGACGCGTTCACACAGACGAAGTAGCCCTCCCCTTCGTTTGGGCGATAGACGATGATGTCGTCCACCACGCCGCCATCTTCATTTGTGAGAAGAGCGTAGATCGCTTTGCCGGGCTCGAGCACCGAGATGTCGTTGCTCGCGACATATTGCATGAACGGGAGCGAGTCCGGTCCGGTCACCTCGACCTGGCCCATGTGGCCGAGATCGAAAAGACCAGCCTTGGTGCGAACCAGCCGGTGCTCATGAAGGATTCCCGCATACTGCACCGGCATCATCCAGCCAGCGAACGGAATCAGCCGCGCGCCAAGCGCCACATGCCGGTCGTAAAGCGGCGTGTACAAGACCTCGGTTTCGGTTTCGGTCAACGAATCTCCCCGTTTCCTCTTTGGAGCGTCAGGCCAGAAGTGCTTCTCGCTCGAGTACCAGCTTGTTCATATCCATTTCGAGCTGCACCGGTATCGGATAGTTCCCCGTCAGACAGCCGGTGCAGAAGCCTCCCCCGGGCGCATCGATCGCCCGCAGGAGTCCTTCGAGGGAAAGATACCCAATCGAGTCAGCGCCGATGTGCTTGCCAATCTCCTCGACGGTCATGCGCGCCGCGATGAGCTCCTCTCGCCGCGCAAGGTCGACACCCAGATAGCACGGCCACATCATTGGCGGCGCATGCACCCGCATGTGGACTTCCCTGGCGCCAGCGCTGCGGAGCAGATTGACGATTGGCCGGCTGGTGGTCCCGCGCACGATCGTGTCGTCGACCAGCACCACCCGCTTGCCTTCGAGCACCTCGGGCAATGCATTGAACTTGAGCGAGACGCCGATATCGCGCAAGCGCTGGTCAGGCTGAATGAACGTCCGGCCGATATAGCGGTTCTTGATCAAGCCCTCGCCGTACGGAATGCCGGATTGCTTGGCGTAACCGATGGCGGCAGGGGTGGCGGAATCGGGCAACCCGACAACGACGTCGGCTTCGACTGGATGCTCCTCCGAGAGAACCGCACCCATTCGTTGGCGCACCAGGTGCAAACGTTGATCGAGCAGCGTGCTGTCCGGACGGGCAAAGTAGATGAGCTCGAACAGGCAGGTGGCGTGCTTGACTTGCTCTTGCGGTCGAAACGACTGCATGCCATCTGCATCGATCTGCACGATCTCGCCCGGTTCGACCTCGCGTACGAATTCCGCGCCAACGGTCATCAACGCGCAACTCTCTGACGCGACGACCCAGTTCCCGCCCAACCTGCCGAGACAGAGTGGTCGCACGCCTTTCGGGTCGCGAACAGCGTAGAGCTTGTCTTTCGTGAGGATCACGAGGCTGTATGCGCCATTCAACCGGGGCATCGCTTGCCGCAGTTTCATCACCATGTCTTCGCCCGGTGCTAGCGCGATCAGGCGCGCGAGCACTTCGCTGTCGGTGGTGGTGACGAATCGCTCTCCACGCGCCTCGAGCTCATCTCGAAGCGCGAACGCGTTCACGATGTTGCCGTTGTGCCCGACAGCGATGGGTCCTTGCGGGCTTTCGGTCAGCATTGGGCCAGCGTTGCGTTCGCTGCTCTGGCCGGTGGTGGAGTATCGCGTATGCCCAACGGCAGCGAAGCCAGGCAGCACCGCGAGATCGTTCTCTGTAAACGCCTGGCTCACCAACCCCAGATGCGTGCGGCGATGAATGGCATGGCCATCGCTGGTTGCGATGCCGGCGCTTTCTTGCCCGCGATGCTGCAAGGCGTAGAGCCCGAAGAAGGTGATGCGCGCCACATCCTCTCCGGGACCGTAGATGCCGAAGACCCCGCATTCTTCATGCGGCTTGTCATCCAGCATGCTCCACAAATCGAACGATTCCTCGGGAATCACGCGTCGTTTTCCTATCTCAGGCAGCCCCGGAGAGGTCCGTGGGATCGAACGCCCGATCGAGTGCGGCACGAAGAGCGGATAGGTCGATAGTAGCGTGTCCGAAATCGAGCGCTTCTCCGCCGGTGGTCCCGAGCAGGGTCCAGGCTACTCCGGCATTCGAGAGCACGGATTCCAACGAACTGCTGGACGCGGGCTCACAGGTCACGATGATCTGCGAGGCTGTCTCTCCGAACCACGCCTCATCGACGCGGTTCGAACGCCTAAGTATGGCGCGACTGTCAATGACTGCGCCGCTCCCCGAGAGGACGGCCATCTTCGCGAGCGCCACTGGCAACCCGCCGAGGGCAAGGTCGTGCGCTGTGGATGTCAAACCCTGCTCGATGGCTGATCGAACGGCGGCCTGCACGGCCGATTCAGTGTCGAGATCGAGCGCCGGTGGAGTCCCGACGACCTCTCCAAACCGCAGGCTCAGGTATTCGCTGCCGCCAAGGGACGGAGCGCTGTCGCCCACAAGATAGATCGACTGGCCTGGCGTCCATTTCAGCGGTCGCGTGGCGTCGAACGTCGTCAAAGACCCCGATGACACCAACGGTCAGTTTGGTTTGATCGGCCGCGGCGGTTTCGTTGTAAAGGGAGACATTGCCTCCAACCATCGGCAATATCGAGCGCGCGGCAGGCATCGGCCAGCCCGGAGACGGCACGGTCGAGTCGATAGTAACCAGCTGGTTTCTGCGGCTACGCTGTGCCGAGCAGTTGGTGGCGCCCTGTGGCGTCGCTCCGTGAGCAGCTCACGTTTCGGCTGGCTTCGGCCACAGCATGCATGGCGCCGACATATGGATCGAGATATAAATAGCGCGGGTTACAGTCGATCGCGCTGGCGATGCCTCGCTGCGATCCTCGAGGCACCGCCGCGTTTCCCTCACCGGGAGCGACGACCGTGTTGGTCTGACTGTGTGGTCATATTGCTCATAGACCGGACGCCGAGATCCGATATTTGGAGACGCCGAGCAGCTCGAGCAGAATCCTCGCCGACGTGCCGCAATTCGATGTCGGGATGCTGGGCGCGATTTGTCCTCGCGCGCAGCGATGATCTCCGTGAGACTCCAGCCGCTGAGCGCACAGGTCGGACAGGCATCGGTGAACTCCGCCGGGACTTCGGCACGATCTCGCCGTCGTCCAGGACGCGCACCATGCTGTTGGTCACGGTGCCGATCACGGCAGAATGCAGTGACCAGCGTCTGCGATGCGATTGACTTCGTCTGCAGCTTCGGGCGTGACCACCAGCAGCATCCGCTCCTTGGCTCTCGCTCATCATGACTTCATACGGTGTCATGCCCGATTCGCGTCGGGGAACCTTGGCGACATCGATTTCCGCCCCGACTCCCCGACTGCATCTGACCGTCGAGCTGGTCAGCCCTGCCGCGCCGAGATCCTGTATGGCTACGACCGCGCCCGTTCGCAGCAGCTCGAGACAGCTCGAGAAGCAATTCCTCCAGGAACGGGTTGCCAACCTGACGACAACGACAGTAGGCTTCCGGGTCGTCGACCGACGCAAAGGTGGCTCCGTGCAGTCCGTCGCGCCCGTGTCTGCCCCTATCAGCATGATCAGATTGCCAACACCGAGGCCTTCGCGCGCACAATGCCATCGGTTGGCACGATGCCAATGCACATGGCATTGACCAACGGGTTTCCAGAGAACGACGGATCGAAAAAGACCCGCCGCCGACAGTGGGAATACCGAGACAGTTGCCAGCCGCCAATACCGGCGACGACATTCGTGAACAGGGCACTGTTTGCGGTTGATCGAGCGGCCCGAACCGCAAGGGAGTTCAGGATGGCGACCGGGCGCGCTCATGGTGAAGATGTCACGCACGATACCGCCGACGCCTGTTGCGGCCCCCTTCATAGGGTTCGACCGCGCTTGGGTGATTGTGTGACTCGACTTTGAAGACGGCAGCGAGACCGTCGCCGATGTCGATAGCGCCAGCGTTTTCGCCCGGTCCTTGCAGCACCCAGTCGGCCTTGGTCGGCAAGCGGCCGAGCATCGGGCCGGGTGTGCTTGTAGCCGCAGTGCTCGCTCCACATCGAACCGGAACATGCCAAGCTCCACGGGTGTTGGCTCGCGCGTTTCGAGCAGCTCCAGGATACGGCGATACTCGTCGTCGCTGAGCGCGACTTCTCGCCAGGCGCCTTCCGAATCGATCCGCCGGTGGTCGACGTCGTCACCTACACCCACATTCAGAAACCGAGCGCGGACGTGAGGATCTTTGAGTCCATCGGTGGGTCCGAGAGTGGATCGGAAGCCCGTTCCGGGTGGGGCATCATGCCGACGACATTACCCTTCTCGTTGCAAACACCGGCGATCGAACGCACCGAGCCATTGAAATTGGCGCCCGGGCTGACCGGGAAGCATCGGCTTCGCAGTCAGCGGAAAACCACCCGGACCGTTGGCTTCGAGCCCGTCGAGCGTGGCGTCATCGGCAAAATAGGCGCCTTCGCCATGCGCAATCGGGAGGTTCAGCACATCACCTCGCCAATTCAAAACCATGGTGGTCTGGCAAGCTGACCCGGATGTTCACCCATCGGCAATGGAAGTTGAGCGATTCGTTCCGAAGGAGCGCTCTGGAAGCAGATGCGCCTGTCAGGACCTGGAAGCCGTTACAGAGTCCCGGCACGGGACCGCCCTCTGCAAAGTCCTTGAGCGACTCCATGACCGGCGCGAATCGCGCGATCGCCCCCGCAACGCAGGTGCACTACACGAGAACCCGCCTGGCGTACAATGGCGGCCAACCCGGAGAGGTCGGTCTCCTTGATAGTCGATCATCCGCGTTGGCGCTGACAGGTTCAGGGCGTGGCGCGTCGAACGAATCCTGATCGCCATTGCTGCCGGGAAATGTAGATAACGCGATCTGCGACGACATGCCTAGAAGCTCCGGCGCCTCTGTCACCGATTCGATGAGATAGGTTTGGATGACTGGATTGGCAAGCAGCTTCTCGGCCATTTCCTCTGCGGTGGCGCGGGCTGCGCCGGAGCGCTGGCGCGTCGAGCTGCAACCGATAGTGCTTGCCAGCGCGCACGCGTTCCACGCCAGAATAGCCAAGGCTGTGAACCATTACGGATAGCCTCCCCTTCCGGGTCGTTGTATTCGCTTTCGGCATGACGAGCACATCGACCTGCCAAATCGAATGCGACTTCTCGTTCGTAGGGCGCTCTCTCAAGACCGGATCGTCCGGTGAGACGTTGAATGCCGATATAGCGTTGTTGTGTGCCAGTGATGACATCGTCCGGAAGGGACGGGGCCGGTGGCTCGTGGTTCCAACCGGTGGAATCGAGCCAGTTGCGCATATTGCTTGTCGAAGCTCTCTGGCTCGCGGCCAGAGAATGCGTCGACGCATCCCAGTAGCGTGCGCTGTCGGGGGTCAGCATTTCGTCGATGACGGTCAATCCTGGCCTCGAATCATTCCGAACTCGAACTGGTGTCTGCCAGCAGCATCCCGCACGTTGCGGCATGTGCTGCCGCGAAGGTGTAGAGCTCGATGCTCGCGCGCTCCAACTGGCTGGATAGGTCGGCGCCGACAAGATCGCGCAACCGTTCGACGGTGATGTTCTCATCGTGACCGATGTCGTTTTTCATTGTAGGCGTGAAGATCGGTTCTGCAACCGCGCGGCCCGCCGCAACCCAACCGGCAGTTCAAAGCCCAGCGATGCCGCCAGTAGATCGATATTCCTTCCAACCAGAACCGGCGAGATAGCCGCGGACGACGCATTCGAAGTCGATTCGGTCGGCCTGCTTCGCTTGTGGTGGGAACGAGCGTCGAACCATGCGTGGTCGCTGGTTTCGACCGAATCCGGCAGTCCGCACTGGATGACGTGATTGGGAATGATGTCTCGCGTTTTCTCGAACCAGAAATTCGAAAGCTGGTTATACGGCGCCCTGCCAGGAATCGCGCTAAAGCGACGACATCGAATGCGGAAATGCGGCCGCTTGCGACGAAGAGCAGATCGTCGCCCAGCAGATAGCAGTCGCGAACCTTGCCTTTGGCGCACTGAGCGGGAAGCGAATTTGAGGAGCTGAGTTGCGACTGCGCCGGTCACGTGCTCACCGCTGGTTTGTTCAGACCGAGGCGTTCGAAAACTGCATCGACATGCCCCAACTGCTGGTAGGGATCGAAGAGTTCGGTGATCTGCTCCTGACCATCTTGGCTCGGCGATCTCAGGGTCCGTACGCACCGCCTGTTCGAAGCTCGAGCCGTTCAGCCAGTTGTCCATATGCGCCTCGGACCCGCTTGTATGCCACTTGCCGGTCGATGCCGGCATCGACGAGGCCCAATGCTGACGCGTTGCGAGAAGATGAGTCCGCCGGTGAGATCGAGATTCTGTTTCATGCGGTCTTCGTTGACGGTCAGATCCTCGAGAATCTCGGCGAAACAACCGAGCGAGTAGTCTGAATGATGATGGCCGTTCCGGAAGATCGCACTCCTGCCTGGTCGAGGATGCTGCTGATGCCGCCTACGCCAGAGCGCCACGTTTTCGAGGCCGGTCACGGCATAGCCCCGCAGAAGGCGCGCCAACCCGCTCAGCCGTTCCGACTCATGCGGGATTGCGCTTTGTGCGGCATGGCGGAGCTTCCCGGATTGCCCTCGCCAAAGGGTTCTTCCACCTCGCGGACCTCTGTCCGCTGAAGATGGCGAATTTCGACCGCGACCTTTTCGATCGTGGCGCCGATTCCAGCCAGCACCGAGAGGAAGAACGCATGCCGATCGCGCTGGATGATCTGGGTCGAGGCCGGGGCTGGTCGCAAGCCCAACGCTTCGCAGACTTCGCCTTCACATCAGGAGGAACGTGCGCATGGGTTCCGACCGCTCCCGGAGAGTTGCCAACACGCATCTTCTTCGCGAGCCAGCGAAGCCGTTCGAGCTGCCGGCGAAGCTCGTCGTACCACACGGCCAACTTCAGGCCGAAGGTGTGGGTTCGGCATGTACGCCGTGCGTTCTGCCAATCATGCAGGGTGCTGCGGTAGCGTACCGCCCTCGCTGCCCGACGACCTCGATCAACCGCTCGAGGTCGATCTCGAGGATTGCGCAGGACCTCGCACCAGGATGGACAAGGCGGTGTCGACAACATCCGACGAGGTCAGGGCCGAGATGGATGTAGCGTGAAGCTTCTCCAACGGTTTCGCCGGTGGCGCGGCAAGAAGGCGATGACATCGTGATCGATCTCGCGTTCGACCTCTTGCATTCGCTCGAGATCGCAACTGGCGCCACGGATCAAGCCTGATCGGCCCAATCGGGAACGGCCACGCCGATGCCAGGACTCGCAGACCGCGAGCTCGACGCGTAGCCAGACCTGCAGCTTGTGATCGTCACTCCACACCGCTCCCATCTCGGGCCTGGTGTACCGCACGGATCACATTGGTGCCGTTGCCCTTTCCGAATGAACCAACGGGGATGCCTGCATCGGCAACCAGAGTATACCGTTTTCCATTGCCAATCGGGCGCGAGATGCGTACACTGCGGACAGAACGGAGCGGGGGACGTCGGATGTCTCCAATCGATTGGCGCCTTGACCTGCTCGGAGGACGCAGGTTGACGAGGTGGAAGCCATCGAACCTTTCGGCGGTCGCTTTCTCGGCTGGCAGAGTCGTTACGCAAGGAGCAAACCGGATTCGGTAACGGATCGACAGAGGCCCTTTCGAACTGCCCTTTAGCCCACTCTCGCTCCATCGAGAACCGAATTGTTGGCCGAGCGAAGGAAATTCGCCTTTGCTCGCGCGCTTGCTTTGGCGCACGCAATTGCGGCGGAGCGCCCATGCGTGACTGGAGCGCAGATCGATGTGCGGGATCTTCGGGTATGTTGGCGAGTCGACGGGTGTCGGATCGGCGATCCTTGCGGCGCTGAAGACGCTGGAATACCGGGGATACGACTCTGTGGGATGGCGGTCGGAGTGAGACGGCCAACTGGCGCTGACGAAAAACGATCGGGAAGATCCTCGGTCGCATCGGTTGATTTCTTCAGATGCGGGAATCGGATTCGGCACGCGGTGGCGCACATGGCGCCGTCACCCACGCCAATGCCCACCCCCACCTCGATTGCTCAGGTTCGATCGCTGTCATACACAACGGCATCGTCGAGAACTTCGGGAACTTCGAAACGAGGTCGAGGCGAAGGGCATACCCTTTCGCTCGGAAACAGGATAGCAGCGACGCGCACCTGATCGAGGATGAGCGCGCTTCGGGCGCACGCTGGCAGGAGGCGCTGGAGCGCGTCTTCGCCCGTCTCGATGGACTTGGAGCGGTGATCGTGCTCGACCTTGCGTCGAATCGATACGCTACGAAACGCACGTCGCCGCTCGTCGTCGGGCGCAACTGCAGCAAGGTCACCATTGCCTCAGACGAGATAGCTCGCCGACATGCGACCGAGATCCACTATCTCGAGGATGGCGAGGTTGCCAATGTAGCTTCATGGACGGAATTTCGATTTCGCACCTCTCCGGGACGTTAATGGCTGGGTGGCGCCGATCCCCGGTGGACGAGCGGCGAGACGGACTCGGCGGTTTTCCTGATTTTATGTCAAAAGAGATGGCCGAGCAGCCCGACGTCCTCGAGCGCCTCGTCGAGCCCTGCTGGGGAGTGATCGACGCCGCCAATGCGATCCGGGGAATCGTACGGCGCGTATATGGTCGTGGAACGGTGTCGCGGCCCTTGACCGGGTCGTATCTCTTTAGCAGAATTGTTTCGCGTCAGCGTCAATTTCGCTCCAGGATCTGAGTTGGCGACTACGAGCATTTTTCTCGAAACCGGGTTCACTCGCGATCGCGTTTTCACAGAGCGGTGAAATCTTACCGGACATCGAAGCGATGCTGGCGGCGCGAGCGCGGGAGCAACGCTGGCTGGGGTGGTCATCGCCTGATCGACCCTCGGCGGATGGTGGATATCCGGGTCGATCTCGGGGCCGGTCCGGAGCAGTGCGTGCTTTCGACCAAGGCGTATACCGCGAAAGTTGCCACGCTGCTCATGACGGCTCATGTGCTGACGCTGGAACGCCCGAGGCCTGGCGAGATCTCGTCCAGGAGGCCGCGACAGGGATGCGCCACATGCTGTCGCCGGCATGGATCGATCGCGTGCGGGCGATCGCGCGGGACATCTACGAGGCCGAGCACCTCTTTGTGATTGGCCGTGGATTGGTCCCCGTACCCGACCGCGCTGGAAGCCGCCCTCAAGATCAAAGAGGTCTCCTATTCATGCGGAGGGATTCGCGGCGGGAGAACTCAAGCATGGGGTGACCTGCGCTGGTGCAGGACGGCACGCCATGCGTCGTCTATGCCCCGAACGACGAAACCCACGCGGACATCATTTCCGGAGCAATGGAACTGAGCGTGGTGGGCATATCATTTCGGTATCGGCCTGGCTGATGACCCGGTGTTCGATGCGTGTGGTTGCCAACACCAGATGCTGGGACGCTGCCCCCGCTCGTCCAGGCGCTGCCGGCCCAAATGCTTGGATATTCATGCAGCGCTGCTTCGTGGGAATGATCCTGACAAGCCGCGAAATCTGCCAAGAGCGCTGCCAGTGAAGTGACGCCGGAGGAACGTAATGGAATTCGTCGAATCGCATGGTCATCTCGATGACGATGCGTTCGCCAAAGACTTGCCGCAGGTCATCGAGGCCAGCGCGCGGCTGGAGTCCGGCCGTTTCATCAATATTGATACGAACCGGAGAGCTGGATGGTGGTCGTCGCCCTGGCTGAGCAGCATCCGGACGCTTCCTACGCGCTCGGGATGCATCCGAACTCAGCGGACCGCTGGTCGAACGATGTGGCAACTGAGCTCGAACGCTTGCTCGACGCTACGAATCCAGTCGCGATTGGCGAGACTGGGCTCGACTACTACCGGGAATGGGTCGATCGCTCGTCACAGAAGGCTGCTTTCCGCGATCAACTCGAACTCGCGCGGTCGTTCTCGCTACCGGTGATCGTTCACATGCGGGGCGATGTCGAATCGGAGCTCACCGAGATTCTCCAGGCCTTTCCGACGGTGCGAGTGGTTTTCCATTCATTCGACGGATGGCGCATCGGCCAGGATTTCGCGCTTCGACGGGGCGACATGTTCGGCATCGGCGGACTGATGACCCGCTCCGGTTCAGCGGATTTGCGAGAAACTCTTCGGGAGATACCGCTGGACTCGGATGCCCTGGAAACCGATGCTCCTCATCTGACGCCACGCGGCGTGAAAGAACGGCGCAATACCCAGCAAACATCCCGATCATCGCGCAGGCGTTGGCTGACCTGCTGGCTGTATCCTCATCGAACGTATCGCTGAGCGGACGACCGCCAACGCCGAGGAGATATTCCAATTGGCGTCGCGTCCGCGCCAGTCGGTGCTGCGCAATGAATGATGAACGGCTGCCAATTTCATCGCCACCGGGAACGCTGGGAAACTTGCCGAGTTCGAACGGCCATTGGGAGATGAGTTTCGCGTGGAGGGACTTTCCGGACTCGATCTGGTGATGCCGCCAGAGGGAATGGAGTCATATCGGAAGAATGCCGAAGCAAAGGCGGATCTCCGTCGCCAAGGCGACTGCCTGTCTGACGCTCGGCGATGATTCGGGCATCGAGGTGCGAGCCCTGGGAGGAGCCCCGGGGATCGGATCGGCGCGATTCGCAGGCAGCCCGCCTTCGGACGCCCGCAATATCGAAGCTCCTGAAGCTGCTGAATGGCAACGGCGGCGAGGATCGATCGGCCAGGTTTGTTTGCTGGCTTGCGCTTGCCGACGCCGACGGGCTCGTCACGACGGTGGAGGGGACCTGTTCTGGCGTCACCGGAGCGATACCGAAGGGGGCCAATGGGTTTGGTTACGATCGGTCTTCCTGTTCGATGATGGCAGATCGATGGCCGAGCTGAAGCGACCAGGGAAAAGGATCTGGTCAGCCACCGCGGCGGCAACGCCGTGCGCGCGATCAAGCCGGACCTGGAACGCCGAATTCATTGGTGCAGGCGCCCGTAGTTTAGTCCGGACCTCACCGGAGTTCGCGAGCTTTTCCGAATGGCGTTCGTGGGCAACCAGCGCCGGTCTGCAACTGGCTCGCGGCCGGTCGTCGCCAGTTCCCGCGGGAAAACGCTCGTCGCCAAGATCCTCGAATCGATTCTGCGAACCGCTGGCCTGCGGGTTGCCACGTGGTCGAGCCACGAGTCGATATCGATGGCGTGCGCCAGGTTGGAGAGCTGGGACCGTGGCAAGGTGGAGTCCGGTCTGGCCTCAAGGGGCGATCGACATTGCAATTCGTGAGGTCGATTGGGCCACGGCGTCGACGCTGGCGACCAGTCCGCGGTTGCCGGTGCTGGCGTGACAACGTCTGCGCCAATCGCGAAGATTGTCTGCTCGCAGGTGATGCGGCCCGCCTGCTTGGTGCCATGCCTGCGTTGCTCACGGCGGTCGTCAACCAAGGCTGGATGGTTCCTCAACGGCGAAGACCTGGCCGTCGCGGCCGATCTCTCGACCTCCGGCCCACAACCGCATGCTCGTCGGCCTGGGGCTCGATGGTCCGATGACGGAATCACACCTCGAGACGAGCAGTAGCCTGGCCTGGCTGCCGGTGACCAGCTGGCAGTTTCACACGGCAGGCGCGTTCTTCTGCTTTGCGAGCGACAGGAACTGCGTTACGCGCTCGATGGCTGCGCGAACTTTATGGTCTTCGACACGCTCATGGCCGCCTCACTGGCAACCGTGTTGGGCATCGACGCAGGCCGCAATTCGTGCTGGTTTGCTCGCCTTTGTCAGCGATCCGGAGAGCATCCCCGGTTCGTTCAATGTGCTGACGTCGAAATTCGGTGATCATTCTGGACAGCCCGTCGGCCTCCTGGCATCTGCGCCCGGTGTTGCGCGCTCTGCTGAAGCCATCGCGCTGCTCACCGTGTTCAGCGGATGCGTGGCGCGGTGCTTGCCGACACTGCTGAGATCGGACGATTGCTGGGCCGATCAGCAACTTCCTGATCGTCTCAGACGACGACTAAGCGCGATATCGAGCGCACGTCGCTCGCCATGGAAGGCGCCCGCCGGAACGAGCTTCCTCCGATGGGAATTCCGGTCACAACCGAGGTCGAGGGTGCGTCGCGCCATGGGACTCGCCCGGCCAGAGACGTCATCTATGGCTGCTGTCCGATGATCCAGTGGACCTGTGGTCAATGACTCAGAAAGCGGACAGCAAATTATTCCGCGCCAGGCCCAGTTCGCGCTTAAGCCGCCAGAACCTGTCGCAAGGTGGCTCGACCCACACCAGGTCCTCTCCGAGCAAGTTCTGGAGTTCAGCCTGCAGCAATTCGTTCCACTCGACCTTCAAGGTCCGGCTGCGCATCGGCAGGTCGTCCTCGCCATTTACCGATGGACGGCCGACTTCATCACCGTCGTGTTCCCGGATGATCTGCAGCTTTTGCTACCGGCATTTCGTCGATATACGGGCGTTGCGTCCGACGAATCGCTCACCAGCGCGATATGCACCTGCTGCTGGCTGGGTCTTGGACCGAGGGCGTCGATCGAATCGAATACGCGCTCGCAGATCAGCTGCTTTTTCGCCACGCAGGTCGACCTTGGCCTCGACCTCGATGACGTTATCGACCTCCCAGGCATCCTGGAACGTCTGATAGGTCTCCGGAAATGCCACGAGCTCGATCGTCCCGGTCATGTCACTCGAAGTCCATAATGGCCATTGTCTTGTTCGCTTTCGTGAGGAAGCGCCGTGATGTATCGACCTGACCGATGATGCGCACCCGATCGCCAGGAAAACGGTCATGCACATCGTTGATGACCTGTCGTCCATAGCTGCCGACGCGCTGCAAGACGTCGTTTACTGGATGGTCGCTCAGGTAGATTCCGAGCAACTCACGCTCCCACGACAGCCGCTGCCGCAAGGAAGCGAGATTCCTGGTGATCGATTCAGGCGTCTCGACTTGTTTCGCGACGGAGCCTCCGAGCATATCCAGATCCCAGTTGACCCTTGGCCGCCGCGCGCCGGTCGATGGCGCCGGAGATCGTTGGTTCCAACCGGTTGAGTATCACGCTGCGCGGACGAAACAGTCGAGCACGCCGCTCTTGGCCAGCGAATCAGCCACTGCCGGGAGACTTTCGTCCAGTCGACCCCGGCCAGGGCGAAATCCTCAGGCTGGCGAACTCTTGATTGGGATGGTCGCACCACGCTTCAGAATCGATTCCCGCCGCGCCCTTGCCGACGTTCTTGATGGCGCTCAGTCCGTAGCGAATCGATTCCTTGCCGTTCGACTTGGTTTTCCGGCTGGAAGTCGAGCGCGCTGCGATTGATATCGGTCCCAACACGTCATGGCCCCATCCGCCGCACATGCGCCACGTCCGAAACGAGCCGGTCGTGATTGTCGCCATCGGTCGTCATGAGCGCGCACATGAATTCGACCGGATAGTGCGCCTTGAGATAGGCGGTCTGCGCCGCGATCACCGCGTACGCGGCGCTATGCGCTTTGTTGAATCCGTAACCGCCAAAACGCGCCATCATGGAATAGAGCTCGTCGGCCAACGCCGCCGTCAGGCCATAAAAAGGACGGCGCCCTCGATGAAGGGTTTGCGATAGGACTCATCAAGTCCTGTTTCTTCTGCCCATGGCGCTGCGAAGGCCATCGGCGTCCGCCATGGAGAATCCTGCGATCGCGTTCGCAATCTGCATGATCTGCTCCGATAGACCGCAATGCCAAACGTGCCCTTCAGGATTGGCTCCAGGTCGGGATGGCCGAAGTCAGCCGGTGAGCGCCCATGCTTGCGGTCGCAGAACTCGGCGGCTCCTCCCGCTGGTCCTGGCCTGATCAACCATGAGTGCAATGAGGTCGTCGAACGAGTTCGGCGCCACCTCGGTGGTCATGCGGGTGGTCATGCCGACTCAACCGGAAGACCCCGATCGCCGCCTTGCTGCAAACGGAGAAATGCTTCTTCATCTTCCAGCGGAATCGCGTCGATGGTCAGGTCGGGTGACTTGCGCTGCGCGAGATCGACAGCCCGCCGAAGGATCGTGAGGGTGGTCAAGCCGAGGAAGTCCATCTTGAGAAGACCGATTTCCTCGAGCAATCCCATTTGATACTGGGTGGTGACTTCGCCCTTCGCTCTTGCCGCCGCTCGCACGCTGCACGGACCGTCTCGATCAGCGGATCGCGAGAAATGACCACACCCGCTGCGTGGGTGGACGAGTGGCGAGCGATGCCCTCGACCTTCTTCGCATTGTCGACCAGTTCGCGCAGGCGCTTGTCGGCCTCGAGAACGTCGTTGAGCTCGGCGACGCGATCGAGCGCCTTTTCGATCGTCATTCCTGGTTCTGCCGAATGAGCTTGGCCACCCGGTCGATCTCGCTGAACGGCATGCCCATCGCGCGACCGACATCACGCAGCGATGCGCGCGCCGCCATGGTTCCAAACGTGGAGATTTGCGCAACACGATCGTCGCCGTACTTCCCGACGACGTACTGGATCACCTCGTCGCGCCGATCGTCCGCAAAGTCGATATCGATATCCGGAAGGGAAAGACGATCCGGGTTGAGAAACCGCTCGGAAGATCAATCCGTGCTTGAGCGGATCGAGCGACGTGATCGCGAGACAATAGGTGACGATGCTTCCCGCTGCGGAAGAACCGCGGCCTGACCGACCGGAATGTCGTTCTCCTTGGCGAAGCGCACGAAGTCCCACACCACCAGGAAATAGTTGGTGAGTTTCATGTTCCCGATAACGCGCAGCTCATAAGCGATTCTGTTTTCCACATCGCTATCAGAGAGGTCGTATCGTTCTGGCGGCCCCGCGCGCACCAGGTGTTCCAGATACTCGTGGTTCGTATACCCTGCGGGAACATCGAAGTCGTGGTAGCTGAAAGCCCTGAGGCGAGAGATCGAGTTGGCACATATCCGCGATGGCGCAATGAGTTCTTCAGGACCATCGGGCAGTTCTGCAAACCGATTCCACATCTCTTGCGGGCTCTTCAGGTAGAGCTCGTCGGTTTCGGGCTTGAGCCGCTTGGGGTCGTTCAACGTGGTGTTCGCGTCTGAATGCAGACCAGAAGCTCGCGCTGGGGAATCCGCTTGCTTGCAGTAGTGGAGACGTCGTTCGTCACCACGAGCGGCAAGCCGAACGACTTCGCGAGCGAGATCAGGTCCCGGTTGACCTGGAGCTGCTCCTTGAGGCCGTGATCCTGAATCTCGACGAAAAACCGTTCGCGCCTGAAGATCTCCGCCAGCTTCACCGCATAGTCACGAGCAGTATCAGGGCGTTCGTTGAGGAGGTTGTTCCCGCCGTAGGGCCTCCGAGGCATGCCGAGGTGGCGATGATGTCGCGGTGTCTGGCGAGCATGGTCGATATCGATCCGCGGCCGGTAGTAGAAGCCGTTCAGGCTCGCTTGCGATGCGAGCTTCATCAGATTCCGTAACCGGTTTCGTTTTCCGCCAGCAGGAGGAGATGGTATGCTCGGCGTCGCGCCTTCCGTTCCGCTTCCGATGCGTCAGGCGGAGGAGGGCCCGCTTTGCCTTCCGCAAAATACGCTTCCATGCCCACGATAGGGTGTAGTCCAGCTTTCGACACCTGCTTGTAGAAATCGTAGGCGGCATATGACGCACGCCGTGTGGTCGGTTACCGCAAGGTGCTGGATGCCTGATTCCTGCGCTTGTTCGATGTATTCGGGAATGCGTCCCATTCCATCGAGGAGCGAGTACTCGGTGTGCAGGTGCAGGTGAGCGAATTCGGGCAAAGGGGTGACTCGTTTCTAGGCCCGGCAATTGCCGGGGACCCCGCGACGTCGGGGCTTTGCTCTGTGCTTTTTCTTACTCCGCAGCGGAAGCTGGAAATATTATCGCCGGCTCCGGCGCGGTTCGAAGCGGGTGCGAAACCGCGGCGCGGAGCCGCCTGCCGAATTTTCGGATCAGCCCCGCTAGGCGGCGGCCGAAACCCGGCCCATGGGCGCGAGCTGCATAGCGCATCCGCGCCTGCTCTGCCAGCAGATGGAGAACCTGGCGCATGTTCTCGCGGTATTCCGCGGGAAGCTGCTCGTCGCTCAACAGATAGAAGACCTCACCGAGCGCCAGCTCAGCCGAAAGAACTTTGGCGAAATCCCGCGGCAAGAAGCTCGCTGCCGCAAGGAGCATGTCTCTGTTTCCTGCCCTCACCCAGGTCCATCGCATCGCCCAGGCGATCGACCGCGTCCCGGGTTGGCATACGCGCGTCGCCCTCGAGACGGCTGACGTAGCGTGATCGAACTCAGCGCGTTCAGCGAGCTTGCTCTGAGAAACGCCGCGCCGCTCCCGAAGCGACTTCCAGCAGTTGGCCAACTTCGTCATTCGTAACCCCGCTCTGTGACAGATAGACACAATCGATCGATCTCGATCGGCGACCGTTCGGACCGGTCATTGACTCACTGACACCATCCTATCAGCCCGTTGCCCAGCCGTCAATTCGAATTTCAGCTTATCCACATCGGTTTCGGCGTACTCGTCGTTTCGAATGCGGATAATCGCTGAAGCGCGCCGTTGGTGTCGAATCGCCAAGTTGACTGTCGTTGCCCAGGCGTCATGCGGAAATGCACGGGTCTCGCCCTGCATCGTCGGGGCGATGGCCTCAGGGACGCGATCTGTGGCTTAATTCGTCCTGGTTCGATGGGGAACGCGCCGCCTTGTTTCGACAGCCGGAGCGGGATCTCCATAACCGCCCACACCTCGACCAACATTGACACCCTTCTCCTGCGAGGCGGCGACCTGGCCACAACGCTAAGGAGCCAGATCCGACTTGCTCGCATGAGGCTGCTGCGCGATGGTGGCCGTCCCCCGGTGCTCGTGACGCTGGCGGCGGAACCGAATGCATCGGCTGAGGCGTATCGCACCTCGATCTCCAGGACCATGAAGCGGGTCGAGATCGAGCATCGGCCGGTCGATTTGCCTGCCGGGTGCCGGGATGCCGATCTGGAGCGTGCGCTACAAGAGCTCAGCAATGACCCAGAGGTCGCCGGGGTGCTGGTGCTCATGCCGCTCCCGGCGCGGATCGACAGTGGGAATCGGAGCCTTCGGAACAACTCGACCCGTTGAAAGACGTCGACGGGTGACGGTCATCAACGCCGGCCGTCGGCACCGGGGCTTCCGTGTTTGGCGCCAAGCACGCCAAATGGCGGCCTTGCCCTGCTTGATCACTACGGGATACCGATGAACGGAGCGCGCGCCGTGGTCATCGGGCGAAGCAATGTGGTCGGTCGCCCTTTGGCTGCCCTCTTGCAGCGCCGAAACGCAACGGTGACCGTCTGCCACAGCGGCACCAGGACGGTGTCGTACACACGCGAGCAGGCCGATATTGTCGCGCTGGCAATCGGTAGCCCTACTTAACACCGGACCTGATCCGCCCGGGCGCCGCAGTGCTCGACTTTGGTACCAATGTCATCGGAGACCGCAACACTGGCGATGCCGACTTCGACGCGCCTTGCGTGGCCGGAGCGATCACCTCTGGTTCCAGGGGGCACAGGGCCGATCACGGCGTTGATGCTGGCACGCAACACGATCGCCGCTGGTATAGCCGGGCTGCACAACGATCTCGATTCCATCCCGCCGTTCGAGCATTGGCAGAGCGCTGAGGGCTGAACCGCGTCCGGGCCCGTCCGAGGTTGACGCGAAGGCCCCAGGATTGCTAGGCTTCCTCGACCGTTGTTTTGGGCCGACGTAGCTCAGTGGCAGATGAAGGGACTCATAAGCCTTTGGCCGGTTCGAATCCACCCGTCGGCACCATCGCCCCAACGACATTCCCAGGACTCATGAATTCTATGAGAACGTGATCGAAATCCCGGACGGGATTCGGCGGCGCGTCTTCCTCCGCGCGATGCGAAACAGTGGCGTGCAACCGGGGATCGCCTGACGGTCGCGTTTTCTGGTGGCGTCGATTCGCTCGCCTTAGCCGCCGGGCTCGCACGCGTTTCCCCCTGCTCGGAACGCAGATTCGGATCATTCATGTCGACCATCAGATTCGCGACAACCCCAACGCCGACGCCGCGGCCTGCCGGCAACTGGCGGCAGCGCTTGGTCTGCAGATCGACGTCGTGACACTCGAAGCTCGGTCTCCGACGACGAACGGTGGGCATTGGACTGCAGGAAGCCGCCCGCAGAGAGCGTTATCTCGCGCTGGCAGCCGCTGCCAATGATTGGGGAGTCGTCAACGATCGTGCTGGGCCATCAGGCGAATGACCAGGTGGAGACTATGCTGCTGCATCTGGTGCGAGGAGCGGGGTTGGACGGACTGCCGGCATGCGTCCCGTCGAGCACCGACCTGTTCCATGGTGGGTTCCGGAGGCAACGGAGGTGTGAACCTGACCGCCAGGCCATGCTCGCTGAATCCAGAACAGCGATCGAGGCATATGTCGCGCTTCCTGGGGTTGTCCCCGGCGTCGACGAGAGCAACGCCGAAACCGACTTCGACCGGAACTGGATGCGCCCCTACGGGCACCCCCGCCCGGAAATCCTGAAGCGCTGGCCGCATGCGGTTCGAGACGATCGCGCGCAGCTGGAGGGTGCTCGATGCAGATAGGTCTTCTATGCATCGAGCTGTAGATCTCGCCGTATCGAGCGGAGAACGCTGACCGGACACTCTGCAGCGGACACTGAGTCGGTTCGAGCCAGCTGTCGCAAACCGCGTGCTGCGGCGATGGCTCGAGTGGTTTGGGCCGCCCGAAGTAGATTCAGATGTCGTGCACCGCCTGCGGGCTCTCGCGACTGATGGTGACGAAAGTCGAAAGTCGAAGAGGCTGGGAGTCGCTGTTCGATCGTTGTCGACGGCAACCGGCTGGTCCGCTTCGACCAGCTGATGCATGAGGTTGGCGCGCATCGATTCCGATCGATGCGGGGTGGGACGGATGGATCATCGAGATCCGCGACGATCCGCGACCGGGTGATGTGACGTTCGACGTTCAGAAGCGGGTTTTGCCGCTGGAGGTGCGTTCGATCAGACAAGGCGACCGTGCATGGGACGAACGACTCCGTGATGGCGACCTGCGCGCCGCTGGTTCATCCACTCGTGCGAACGCACGTGCTGGCAGTTGCTTCGCCGGCCGGGGTCTTGCTCATCCCGGCAATCTATCCCACCATTCGGGGCAAGGGCCGATGAAGGTTCAGGCAAGAAGGCGGGGGTTCGATGGCGGAGGCGGTCTTGAAGCGCAAGGTAAGGGGGTCGCGGCGGATCCTCATCGATGCCGATTCGGTTCAGCAGCGAGTGAGAGAGCTTGCCGCTGAGCTCGACGCAGTCTATGTGCATGAAACCCCACTCCTTATCGGCGTGCTCAATGGCGCCATCACGTTCATGACGGACCTGGATGCGCGCGATGGATGCCGAACTGAAGGTCGATTTCATGGCCGTCTCCAGCTATGGATGATGTGACCAGTTCGGGCGCCGTGCGCATCCTCAAAGACCTGAACGAGAACATCGAAGGCCGCCGTTTCATCGTGGAAGACATTGTCGACAGCGGACTCACCCTGAGCTATCTGCTGGACGTCCTGGGCGGCGCGAAACCCGGCCGATATCAAGGTCGTGGCCCTCGTTGCGCAAACCGAAAGCGGAGGCGATGGCAGTGCAAACGGACCTGGTTGGGTTCGATATTCCGGACGAGGCTGTCATTGGCTATGGTCTCGACTTTGCGGGCCGCTACCGAAACCTGCCGTACATTGGTGTGCTGGATCCGGCGGAAATCGAAGTTACGAAAAGTAAGACTGCTATACTTTCGTAGAAGCCGCCCCTTCAGGATCACGAAAACCATCCAGGAAGCTCGGGCTGGCCGGAGGTCCATGAATGGGTGATATTCGACGCTTGCGCAGCAGTGCGGTCTGGATTGTCCTGATCGTCGCCAGTTGCTGCGCTTTTGGTTCCTTGTCGTCAACGACAACGATGCGACAACGAACAGTGATTTTTCTGCCGTCGCTGCCGATATCCAGGCCGGCGAGGCAGAAGCTGATGATCGGCGAAGACAGCGAACATGCCGGTTCAAATGCGTACATCGACCCGGATACCAACGATGCCAAGTCGATCCTTCCGGGCAACACCACCATCTATGAAGCGCTTCTCGAGGCATATGGCGTCGATGTCGCTACTGCACCGCCAATCGATGTCAAGGCAGCGAGCCGCTGGGGCAGTTGGTTGGGGGCGTTAAGGTTTCCTGTTGCCGACCCTTTTCCTGATCGGCATCTTCCTTCATGATGCGCCAGGCGCAAGGGTCGAACAATCAGGCCGTTTCGTTCGGAAAGAGCAGAGCGCGTCTCTTCAGCAGCAACAAGCCCACCGTTACGTTTGCCGACGTCGCCGGAGTCGATGAATCGAAGGAGGAGGCTCGCCGAGGTCGTCGAGTTCCTGAAGTATCCAGACAAGTTCCAGCCGCTTGGCGCGCGACCGCGCGGTGTCCTGTTGGTCGGACCCCGGGAACCGGCAAGACATTGCTCGCGCAGTGGCACGCTGTGGCGGTAAAGCCGTTCTTCAGCATTTCCGGTTCAGAGCTCGTGGAGATGTTCGTCGGCGTGGGCGCGAGCCGCGCGCGATCTTTTCGACCAGGCGGCTGAAGAGCGCGCCATGCATTGTCTTCGTCGATGAAATCGACGCAGTCGGCCGGCAGCGCGGCGCCGGTCTGGGCGGCAGCCACGACGAACGCGAACAAACACTGAACCAGGATTCTGGTCGAGATGGACGGATTGACAGCAGCACGAATGTGATCGTGATCGCGGCAACCAACCGGCCCGACGGCCGATCCGGCGTTGCTGCGGCCCGGAGACTGATCGACAAGTCATCCTCGATCGGCCCGATATCGCCGGGCGGCGAGCCATTCTCGAAGTCCACTCCCGTGGGAAGCCACTGGAGGGCGATGTTTCGATCGACAACCTCGCGCGGCAAACGCCTGGCTTCTCCGGCGCAGAGACCTCGAGAACCTGGTGAACGAATCGGCAATCCTGGCGAGGCACGGCGGCAAGAAGACCATTGGGCGTCACGAGATGACCGAGGCGATCGACCGCGCTGGCCGCCCGCAGCGCAAGAGCCGGGTGATTTCGAGCGGGAACGATTGATGACTGCCTATCACGAGGCCGGACATGCACTCGTAGCGCATGCTCCCAAATGCCGATCCGGTGCGCAAGGCCTCCATCGTGGCCCGCGGCATGATGGGTGGTTACACCCGCGTGGTGCCGGACGAGGACCGGATGTTCAAGACGAAGCGGCAGTTCGAGGACGAGCTCGCGGCGGTGTTCATGGCCGGGCATGTGGCCGAATCGATGGTGTGTTCGACGAGCAGTCGACTGGAGCCGCCAACGATATCGCCGAGCGGGCCACCACCTCGCGCGGGCGGCGTGACGAGTTGGCGAGCGATAGCCTCGCCGGCAAGAAGGACGAGTTGGTCTTCCTCGGCCGCGAGATTGAAGGAGCAACGGAACTACAGCGACGAAGTGGCGTTCGAGATCGACAAGGAGATCCGAATGCTGGTCGACTGCGGACTCGAGCGCGCAAAGGAAGTCGTTACCTCGCACTTTGCGCAGCTGGAAGCGATTGCTGAGTTGCTCATGCGCGAGGAGACGATCGAAGGCGAAGAACTGGAAGCGCCTTTCGATTCGCCACGCCCGAAACCAACGCTCGTCGGCCCACCTGGAGCAAGTCCGGCGGCATCGCTGATCACCCCGGCAGAGGACAAGAAGCCGCGCACCAAGCGGAACGACTCAGACGATCGTGATCGGCCGTTGCGTGCCTCGGTGGACAGATGGTGCCGCAGCCCGCAGGGTAGTCGTCCGCAATAACAGACATCGTCGCACACAAAACCCCGGCCCATCTGACCGGGGTTTCGTCGTTCCTACAGGGAGGCGGGGGATTCCGAACCCCCGGCCTCTACAGTGCGATTGTAGCGCCTCCCAGCTGAGCTACGCCCCTGAAGGAACGACGAGTATATGGTCAGCGAGATTATCGGGTCAACTTGGAATTCGCTGAAAGTTGTCCTTTGTTGACCTTGAAATGTCGACTGCGATCAGCCAGTTGCGACTGAATTCGGCTGGACGTGACTTCTGCGCGTCATGTATAGTGCTGGCCGATGCGGGTGTAACTCAGTTGGTAGAGTGTTTGCTTCCCAAGCAAAATGTCGTGGGTTCGAGTCCCATCACCCGCTCCACCCCTCTCTTCCCCTCAGGTAACGTATCACTTTCTTCAAATGTCGACAATCACGATGAGGCGCGAATCCGTTCGATGCGCGCTCGTTGGGCAACGATTTCCGGATCGGTCTGCACATCGCCACCTTCTTGTTCAACTCCGATACTTGAGGAACGCGAGACGGTTCTGCTCGGCCACGATCGATCTGGAGTGGCGCCGTGACTCCCATGGATAGCGGCGCATGCGCCAATGGGTCTCACGGGCCAACCGGGCGCGCTCTTTCCGAGATGACGGTGTCAGGTTCGGCCAGCCAGCTCGACTGAATCGTTTTCTCCTCCCAGCGACCCGTGCGCACCAATGTGTAGAGAATGAGCAAGACCGATGGCAGGAACATGAAGAAGCTGCGGAGACTGGCGCTCATCCAGCTGGAGAGAAACGGATTCTCCTCGGTCGGAGCGCTGAGATCGGGAATCGGCTTGCCCATCGTGTGCAGGATCACGACCACGGCAACGCCAAGCCCGTTGTTGACCAGGTGGGCGGTCACCGCGAGGAAGTACCCAAGGGAGCGCCCAGGCCACCGCGCGAACGCGGGTCTTGCTGACAGCCGCATAGCCCAGGCCGAGCCTGGCCGGGGTCCTGTGAACAACGCATGCCCGGCGAACCCGGAACAGTCCGTAGCGCCCTCCCAGTTCGGTGCCATAGGTGTGGACGCCCCATTCCGTATAGTCATTGGCAACGTAGAGCGCGGACTCGAACCAGTTGAATCCGGCACTGACGAGCGCGCCCATGATGAATCCGTCACGAGGACTGCGGAAGAACGAGCGAAAGAGGAAGAAACCAAAAGCAAGCCAACCCCCTTTGAGCGTCTCCTCGACGAGGGGCCGGCAATCGGAGCGCTACAGGAAGCCTCGATTCTCGCCAGCGTATGGAATCAGGTCGTTTTTCTCGACCCACCGATCGACATCTCTGAGGATTCGCTGATTCGCAGGCAACGCCAGTCCGGTGCTGAGGATTGCCCCCACGCAAGCAGCGATGCGTACAGTTGCCAGGGCAGTGGATCGCGCCGATCGAGCCATCTCAGGATGAGTGTCGTCAATCCGGTGAGAATGGTGGAGAAGAAAAGCGCAATGAAGAACACCCGCAGAAGATGCTCATGATGCGAATAGAGATCGAGCAACGTCAAACGCGCGCGCGGCAGCCACACCGCCAAGAATCCGCCAGTACCGCCAGAATCGCAAAGACCAGTCGAGGGTCATGGATCCGGTCGGTCTGCGCGAAGCACGCGCCAACGGAGTTACAAAGAGTCCAGATTCGTTCCTTTTCTGCTCCGCGCAGGTGCTCCGACCGTACAGGATGTGCCGCCGGCCCGTGCCCATTTCCAAGCGTTCGAATGGTTTCATTACAACACAATGTGGTGAGCTCGATCTCGGTCTGTATCGTCGAAAAAGCGCCCAGCGGCACTGATTGCGAAATCACCTGGCAATCTCCAATCTCACTGCTGCAGAGTTTTCCCAATTCGAACGATGTGTGGAGTAGAACACCGTGGGACGTATTTTCAAGGGCATCGATTCCCAGCTCGAGGCCTGGATCAGCAAGCAGCCGCTCTTCTTTGTCGCCACTGCGCCATCCGGCAGCGAAGGCCACGTCAACGTTTCACCGAAAGGGGGCAGCGGCCTCTTTCGCGTTCTCGGTCCAAACACGGTTTCCTACCTGGATTTGGTCGGGAGCGGAGCGGAAACGATCGCTCACTTGCGTGAGAACGGGCGCATCGTTGTGATGTTCTGCGCGTTGAGGGTGCCCGAAGGTGATTCGGCTGCATGGCGTCGGTCGGGTCGTCGATCCTGGCCACCCCGAGTACGAAAAGCGGATGGCGGCCTTCGAGCCTTCGGAGGATACGACGCTCATTTCTCGATCGATCATCGTGATCGATGTCGAGCGGATCGCGGATTCATGCGGATTCATGTTCCGCATGAAGCTCGTGGACGAGCGGGAACAACTGGTGCGGTGGGCCGAGAAACAGCAAGCGAAAAACGGCGAGTCGTGGAAATCGAACTATCCAGGCCAACAACGTCACCAGCATCGATGGTTTGCCGGCGCTGGAGCGTGACGGCTTTGTGGACGACGATCTCTGCCCGCTTCTCGAGCGACGGAAAAGCGCTGTAGGTCGACACATGCTTCGGGTTCGTCGTGCGGGCGCTCGAGCGTTCAGGCGGCGAGAGCATGGATGAAAGTTATCTGCAACCAGACCCGACCTGCGGACGCATGACAGGGGATGACATGAGCCAAGACGATGGCAGGATCGGATTCCATCCTGGGCGAGGACTGCACCGCCTGGTGTGGCGCGCCCGGGCGGAAAGCTCGAGCTGGGTGCGGCGCAGATGCAGGGGTACTCTGCACGCGCTCTTTCGCCCGTCGAGCGATTCCGGTGCTGCATTTTCTCTTGCTGATCGCCTATTGGTCGCCATCCGGACCGCAATGCATACGCGAAGCAATCGAGTGACTGATTGGTACGCCGCCCGAGCTGACGACGTCGGAGTCTCGCTCCCGGAGGTTCAAATGGCGATGGACATCCACGCGTCGTGGCCAGACGATCACCCGTTGTCGGCGGCAATGCGACACGTCGACCTGGTGACCACTCGACCGATGGAGAGCAGCCGGAACGACATCGACGCGTTGCTCGAGTCGGGGCTGTCGCCACAGGGAATCGTCGTTCTGTCGCAGGTCGTCGTATGTGTCATATCAGGTGCGGCTCATGCTGCGCTGCGTGCATTGGGAGCGTCATGATGTCCGAGCCAGCGTTCACACTCGAATTCCTCAACTGGGTTCCCTGGGTTCCGCGTGCGGTGGATGGTGAACTTTCCCCGCGTCGGAGGGAGGAGATCGCAGCCTGTTCATAGCCGGCAAGAACGCTTCGGACTATCTGCTGGTGTTGGCGAACGATTTCGGATTCGTTGCAGGCGCGCGCGCTTGCATCGACATGTCTATGCCGATGAGGCCGACGTCACCAAGCGGGGTACCGCGAACTTGAGCGACCACCACCTCCCGGATCAACGGCTGCGTCTTCTGCGCGTCGGTGCATGCGCGTCAGTGTGGCGAACTATCTGAAGAACCGCCCCATGGCGCAAATCGATTCTGGACGAAGGATCTGCACCGAGCTACCGCCGGTCGAACGAGCAGTGGTCGACGTATCCGCCAAGCTCACGAACGATCCAGAAGCGCTCACAGGCGCCGACCTGTGCTCTCTGCGTGCGCTTGGGTTCACCGACCTTCAGATCCTCGACATCCTGAATCCGCGCGGCGTCTCCTTGCGAACGCGAATCGACTGATGTTGACGCTCGGCGAGCCGGAGGCCCAACCCAAACTCCACTAGCCGTTCATGCAAACTGGATCCTCCCGGCGCAATCACGAACAGCGAACCGCGTAGAATCGCATCGATCGACGATCGCGCGTTCGTGTGGCAGATGGCGGGTGAAATGGGAAATATTCTCGAAGTCTTCCAGTTGAGAAAAGATCGGCATTGCGTTCTCGGGCGGCTCGACACGAGCGCGGCGCTCTATTGGATGCGCGAGCATGGTGCGGTGCCGTATGCCCCACACGGCCAATCTGGGTCAGCCGGACGAAACCAACTACGACGACATTCCTCGCCGCGCGTTGGAGTACGGGGCGGAATCGGCGCGCCTGGTGGACTGCCGACAGGAGCTGGTGCGTGAAGGGCTGACCGCGCGCTGCAATGCGGGTGCTTGACATCACTACCGCCGGTGTCCCCTATTTCAACACCACGCCGCTGTCGCGCTGTGACCGACCATTCTGGTCGCGGCCATGATGGAGGACGGCGTCAACATCTGGGGTGACGGGAGCACCTACAAAGGTAACGACATCGAGCGGTTCCTTTACCTCGCTACGGGCCCTGGTGAACCCCGCGCTCAGGATCTACAGCCGTGGCTCGATTCGGCCTTCATCGATCAACCTGGCGGCCGCGCGGAGATATGTCGGACTACCCTCGCGGAAGCTGGCTTCCAGTACCGCATGTCCGCCGAAAAGGCCTACTCCACCGATTCGAACATCCTCGGGGCCACGCACGAGGCCAAACACCTCGAGGAGCTCAGCACCAGCATCACGATCGTCGATCCGATCAGCGGGGTCGCGTTCTGGAAGCCGGAGATCGTGATCGACTACGAAGAGGTGACGGTGACGTTCGAGGAGGGGTTTCCGGTCGCGATCGATGGCGCCGTTGCGGATCAGGTCGAGCTGATCACCGCGGCAACGCCATCGGTGGACGACACGGACTCGGGATGAGCGATCAGATCGAGAATCGATCATCGAATCGAAGAGCCGTGGCATCTACGAAGCGCCGGGATGGCGCTGCTTCACATCGCCTACGACCGCCTCGCGTCTCCGGTATCCACAACGAGGACACGATCGAGACACTGCGGGTGAACGGCTGCACGCTTGCTGGTCGATTGCTGTATGAGGGGCGCTGACCGATCCGCAAGCGCTCATGCTGCGCGAATCGCTGCAGAACTGGGTCGCCAAGGTGGTGACCGTGGAGGTCAGGATTGGCTTGCGGCGCGGAAACGACTACTGGATTCTCGATACAACCTCACCCACCTCACCTACGACGCCAGCCGCCTGACGATGGAGAAGGGCGAAGCGTCGTTCACCGCGCAGGATCGCATCGGGCAACTCGACGATGCGGAACAACGACATTGCCGATACCCGGGAGAAACTTCTCCACTACGCCGAAAACTGGACTCGTCTCGCTGCCAGCCGATGGCGGGGTTCGCGCATTGGCGCCAAGTCACAGACCGACCATGCGCGAGCTTTACCCGAGATCGAGCCCTACTCCACCTGGTTTCTCGAGACCGACGACGGCCACCGCCTTTATGTCGAGGAGTGCGGCAACCCTGACGGCAAGCCGGTGATCTTTCTTCATGGTGGACCTGGGGGTGGGACGAACCTCGCGTGGCGGCTAAGTTCACGCGAACGGTACCGAATCGTTCTCTTCTGATCAACGAGGATGCGGCAGGAGCACCCCGCACGCGTCAGTCGAGGGCAACACAACCTGGCACCTGGTGTCGGATATCGAGGCGATTCGGCAGCGACTTGGGATCGATCGCTGGCAGGTGTTTCGAGGATCCGGGGGAGCACCCTCGCTTGCCTACGCGGAGACGCATCCGGAACACGTTTCCGGAGTTGATCCTCCGCGGCATCTTTCTGCTGCGACCGTTCGAGCTTTCCGGTACTCAACAGGAAGGCGCAAGCAACATCTTTCCTGATGTGGGCGAACTACCTGGCGCCTATTCCAGAATCAGAACGGGACGACCTGATGCGCGCATATCATCGCCGACTGTTCGGAGACGATCCGGCCGAACAGCTCGAAGCAGCTCGTGCCTGGACGAACTGGGAATGGTCGACCAGTCAGCTCATCCCGGTATTCGAGGGTGGAACCGACGAGCAATGGCCCTGCATTCGCGCGGATCGAGAATCACTCTTTCGCTAATGGAGGTTTCTTCGAGCGCCCCAATCAGCTCATCGAGGACGCCGACCGTATCGCGCATATCCCGACCGTCATCATCATCCACGGCCGGTACGATGTCATTTGTCCGGTCCGGAACGCCTGGGAGTTGTGCCGCGGCGCTGCCGGATTCGGAGCTGCATATCATTCCGGACGCCGGTCACGCCATGAGCGAACCAGGCATCACCGACGCGCTCATCGAAGGACCGGATCGTTTCGCGCTCCGATCGTCGAACCAGCTCCCGGCAGAGGTCCACGAATCAATGCGGATGGCACCTTCCAGCGTTCCTCGCCGTCGACACCCTGTGAAGTCCGCGCCGGTGTATTTGTGAGCCAGTCGGTTCACGAACGCAAGGGTGGTAAAGAGCTCGAAATCGATGGTCTCGCCACGGAGCTCGATGTAGCGGAACGAGTTCCTGGATCGAGAACCGATAGCGCGACCGCAGGGTTCCCGCGAAGATTTCGGTACTTGGTTTCCGGCTTGATGCTGAGGAGCAGATGCCCGTCCTCCCAGAGAAACCAGACTGGGTTGACCTGTGGGCGGTTGCCAGAATCTACGGTTGCAAGTTGACCGAGCAATCGAACCTCGAGGAGATCGGCGTGGCTGTCAGAATCGGTCCGTTGGCATGAAGTTTTCTCCGCTCGCAATCGCGATTGTCAGACGACAACTATGCTGGATCGTAACAAGAGTTCACATCTCGTGGAACAATCGAGAGCGCTGTTTACGTGGCGGGATCTCACGGCTCATGCGCCAATAGCCAATGGCGCTGATCGACGACGTCTTGAGACCCCAATGCTTACAAGTATCGTCCGATCTTCTCTGCATCGCGGTCATTCCTCCGCCGCCCCAGGCGTACACTCAACCCACTTGGTTGCGGAACCGAAAGTGACGGCATCCAGCAACCGGCCTCCGGTACCGGGTTCGGACTCGCCGGAGGAACACCCAATCCAGCGCAACGCCTGGGGTGATCGGGCATCGGAGGATAGCCGATGAGTCCTTCACTTCGGCCACCAGGCGGCCGGCAGCGTTTCGAGGGAGCGACTCGATGATGCAGGCTGCCGCCGGCACCCCGCATTCATCGCAAAAAGGCGTGAACGACGCATTTGGAAACGGGCTGTATGCCACCCGCGGACCCCAGAGAAAGATCCGCTCGCCCGGTTGCACGTTGGCCGCCCAGTGTTCTCCGGGTGTACCCGGGTCCTCCGTGCACCAAAATGTCGACATCGATCGTGCCAGCGGCAGGGTTGGTATGGCGCACGGTACAGGCCTCAGGTCGAAACTCGTCGGGAATCTTGAAGAATGTATCCTGACCGACGCCATCGGACAGATCGATGAGCTGCTGACCGGGTCGAGGAAAGATGATCAGCGAACTGGTCCGGCTCGTCGGAACGAATCCGGCCATCTGATCGCTCTGTATGGTTAGGCGAGTCATGCGCGGAGGATTCACGTCGAGCCGACCACGCTGGCCGGAATGGTCGTCAATGGATGTCTGGCTCTGGGTTTGCGTGGCGCTGGTGCGAGTTGCGTCGTCATTGTCCTACAAATCCTAATCTGACTAATTTGGTCGGAATACTAGAGAACGCAGAATCCTCCCGTCAACAGGCATTCGCGAGCGCCATCCGCGACGCTGCCTGGATTTCGAGCCGCCGCCTGACCGGACGATTGCTGTCCGCTTGACAGCGCGGAGGTGCGGAATAGGAAAATTCCGATCAGAAATGTCGGATTTCGATCCGTAACTCGACCGAGGTCAACTTCGATGGCGCTACAGTCGAATCGTTCCTTCTCGACAGTACGGAACGGACGGTTCGAGTAAGGCGCATCCACCATGGCAACTCCCGCGCACGCCGCCGGAACACTCACTGGACAACCTGGCCGTGAGCAGCGTTCATTGCTGCCGCTGGGTCTTGTCGCGTTGATTGGCGTCCTGATGGTCGTCGGGCTGCTTAGCCTGCGCGTCGGCTCGCTCAGCATCACGACGGCAGACGCCTGGAACGCCCTTTTCCATTACAACCCGGAGAACTATGCGGAACTGGTGGTGCGCTCGTTGCGCGTGCCGCGCACGTGTTACGCGATCGTACTTGGTGCTGGGTTGGGATTGAGCGGCACCATCGCGCAGGCGATCACACGCAATCCTCTGGCGGACCCGTCCATTCTCGGCGTCTCCAGTGGAGCGACGTTGGCGGTGGTCATTGCGGTCTACTTTTTCGATCTCACCGCCCCATATCAGTACGTCTGGTTTGCGTTTGCAGGGGCGTTGTTGGCGTCGTTGCTGGTGTTCGCAATGGCGTCTGCTGGTCGTGCCGGAGCGACGCCCACAAAGGTTGCGCTCGCCGGTATCGTGATCTCCGCCATGCTGGCTTCCTGGACGAGCGCGCTGCTCTTGCTCGATCGCGAGACCATGGACACGGTGCGTTTCTGGATGGCTGGCTCGGTTGCAGGCCGCGACCTCGATACGCTCATCTGGCTGGCGCCGTTCATTCTCGGTGGATCGATCGTCGGGCTCTTCCTTGGGCACCAGTTGAACGTTTTGAGCCTGGGTGATGAAACCGCCCGCGCGCTTGGCATGCGCACCGGGATGCTGCGATTGATTGCGCTCGTGCTGGTGGTCGTTATCACCGGGGCGGCCGTCGCCGCTGCTGGTCCGATCGCCTTTGTGGGACTGGCCACGCCGCATCTGGTGCGATCGGTCATCGGACCGGACTACCGTTGGGTGCTCCCCTACTCGATGGTAGTTGGCGCGATTCTGTTGACCAGCGCCGATGTGATCGGGCGCGTCGTCGCTCGGCCGTCCGAGGTGCAGGTCGGCATCATCACCGCAATCATTGGTGCGCCGGTGCTGATCGGTCTTGCTCGCCGGCGAACCCTGGCGAGCTGAGTGACGATGGCGACGATGGAGTTCACACCGTCTACCAGCCGAACTGGCCACCGGGTTGTCCGGCGAGGCGGGATCGCAGTCCGGGTCAATCTCAAGGTCCTGCTCTACACCGTCGTCATGCTCGGCCTGCTTGGTCTGCTCTTCATCTGGGCGATGACGCTTGGGAGCTTTCATATCCCTTTTGCAGACGTAGCCGCGGCCGTTGCCGGACATGGCACCGATGACCAGCTCCTCGTCGTGCGCGAGTTGCGATTGCCACGTGTGCTGACCGCGGCGCTCGTCGGCGCATCGCTCGCAGTCTCGGGGGCGATCTTTCAGGGATTGGTGCGCAATCCGCTGGTTTCACCGGACATCATCGGCGTCAATGCGGGTGCAACGGTGGTTGCGGTCTTCTGGATCGTGTCCGGGTTGGCATATCGATTGATGCCTTTGGCGGCATTCGTCGGCGCCTCGGTGGCGGCGGCGGCGGTTTACCTCCTGACATGGAAGAAAGGAATTGCCCCGAATCGCTTGATCCTGGTCGGCATCGGAGTTGGCGAGTTTCTGTTCGCGTTCAACCAGTATTTGCTGGTCAAGTACCCGCTCGAACAGGTTCGGCCGGCCATCGTCTGGTCGATCGGATCGATCTATGGCAGCAACTGGTTCGATGTGAAAGTCCTGACCGGCACACTGGCTGTCTGCTTGCCACTGGCGGTGCTGCTCGCCTGGCCATTGCGCGCGATGCAGCTGGGAGACGATGTGGTGCGCGGACTCGGTCTGCAACTGGAGCGAACCAGGCTCGGGCTGATCGTAATCGGCTGCGCGCTCGCTGGCGCGGCGGTGGCGCTCGCTGGACCGATTGCGTTCGTCGCGCTGATGGTTCCGCACTTCGCGCGCATGCTTGCTGGGCCGTTGAGCGGATCGATGATTCTGTTTACGGCGGTTGTCGGTGCGTTCTTCGTCCTGATGGTCGATGTCATCGGCCAGCATTTCTTGCCTGTTTCGCTTCCGGTCGGCGCGTTGACGGCCGCGTTCGGGGCGCCCTATTTCCTCTTCTTGCTGTATCGATCGAATACGAGGTTGTGAGACTTCAGTGAGCCGGCTTCGAGGTCAAAACGTCACACTCACCTACGGCGAGGACCCCATCGTGGTCGACACCTCCATCGAAATCGCCGATGGTCAGATCACCACGATCATTGGGCCAAACGGATGCGGCAAGTCGACCTTGCTGCGTGGGCTTGCGCGGATTCACCGCCCGTCGGGCGGCCAGGTGGTGCTCGATGGACAACTCATTCACCAGCTGCCAAGCCGTGAAGTGGCCAAGCGGCTGGGACTACTCGCCCAGCAAGCGTCGGCTCCCGAGGGTCTGACGGTCGAGGATCTCGTTCGGCGCGGACGGTTCCCGCACCAGGGATTCCTGCAGACACCCAGCGCCCACGACGAAGCCATTGTCGAGCATGCGCTCCAACTTGCCGGTATGACCGAGTTGCGCAAGCGCCTGGTGGATGAGCTCTCGGGCGGTCAACGCCAACGGGCCTGGATCGCCATGGCGCTGGCGCAGGAAACGCCCTTGCTCCTGCTCGACGAGCCAACGACCTATCTCGATGTCGCGCATCAGCTCGAAATCATGGAACTGGTGCTTCGGCTCAACCGGGATGAGCACCGCACCATCGTCATGGTGCTGCACGACATCAACGAAGCGGCGCGCGTCAGCGACCAAATCATCGCCATGGTCGATGGAACAGTTGCTGCCAGCGGGACGCCCGACGAGGTCATCACCCCTGAACTGCTCGACCAGCTCTATGGTGTGGATTGCGCCGTTCGGCGGCATCCAGGTCATGACTATCTCTACATCGTGCCCGCGCCACGTACCGCTATCGACCGGGTAGCGCTCGACGGGGGCTCGACGGGTCCGTCGATTCGGTTCGACGGGCTCGGCGCAGGGTACGGCGAACGGAGAATTCTGGAGAACGTCACGACGCAGATTCCTCCCGGAAAGATCACGACGATCATCGGTCCCAATGCATGTGGGAAATCGACACTCCTGCGCTGTTGCACCTGCCTACTGAAGCCATTCTGCGGGTGCTCGAAGATCGAGAACGATGACGTGCGGTCCATGAAGCGGAAAGCGCTAGCACGGCGAATGGCCTACATGGCCCAGGGGTCGATGCCACCGTCGGGATTCCTCGTGGAAGACCTGGTGGCGTTTGGACGCATGCCGCACCAGGGGTTCTTGCGCCAGTGGCGCAAGGAGGACGAGCGCGCGGTCGAAGAGGCTCTGGCCCAATGCGATCTTTGTCATCTTCGCTATCGAGAGATCGACACCCTGTCTGGCGGCCAACGGCAACGAGCATGGTTCGCTATGGCGATGGCGCAGGACACGCCTGTGCTCATGCTGGACGAGCCGACCACTTTCCTTGATATCGGGGCGCAAATCGAGTTGCTGGAAATGGCGGTCGAGCTCAACCGAACTCAAAACCGCACCATCGCATTGGTTCTCCATGACATGAACCTGGCTGCCCGTTACTCCGACTGGATCATCGCGATGAAGGACGGCGATGTAGTCGCGGCGGGAACGCCAAGCGATGTGATCACCCAGGAACTGCTCGCGCAGGTCTTCGATGTCGAGGCCACCATCGTGGTCGACCCGGACACGAACGCGCCATTCGTTCTGATCGACCGCAAGGTTGCAGCGTAGTCTCGGTCCAGAGGGTATTTCTACAGCTTGTAGTAGTGAAACCCCTTCACCTGCGCATCGACGACGGCGATGACTCCGGTGTTGTCGGTGTCGACAAAATCCGGGAGCGACGACGCGTCGATACCGTTGATGCTCAGCGCATCGCTCGCGGCCACGATCTCGGCGCCCGCATCCTTGGCCGCCTGCACCTGCGTCAACACGTCGTCATCGGTCAATGCTTTGACCGCATCGCCATCGAAAACGAGCCGGGCGGTCGCTTTCTTGTAGTGCTGGGCGACGGTGTCGAGGCTCGAGAATGCATACGGCAGATCCTCCTGGCGCGTGACATGCACAACGACGTGGAAGTTGTTGGGAACGAACGCTGCCTCTGCCAGCCGAGTTTCCATTGAGCCTGCAATCAGTCCACCGGCGATCAATCCACCGGCGGCGCCCTTGATCAGCGCGCGACGAGCCAGCGCGGCATCATCGTTTTCGAGACGCGTCACGTTTTCGTTCCTTTCGAATTGGGTTCAGCCCTCTTGGCGGTTCGGACGTCAGGAGACTGGCGTGGTGTTTCTCCGCGAAAGATAGTCCACAACGTAGATCGTCACACCAATGGCCAGGAAGACCTCGGCGAGATCGACCGCGATGAAGAACCACTCCTCGCCCGCAATGATGGTGGCCAGCGCGGCGACAGCCACTCCGAGAAAGGCATAGGTCCACCTGCGTTGGGTTGCAGATGCGACGAAGCGCGGAACGAGCAGACCGATGATGATTCCGGCCACAATTGGGAAGACTTCGTACACGCTCGACCTCCGTTCTGGTGAAGATCGCGACCGGATCCCCGGTCGTGCCTTTGCTACCCTACTCCTCTCTGTCTGGAGTTGCAATCACTGTCAGTTCGGCGGAAACTTCCTGCTGGGAATGAATGGGGGAGGAACAACAACGTGGATCATCGACAACGCCGGCTCGTCGCCGCGGCGGTTCTGGCGCTCTCGCTGATCGTCGTCATCTACCTCGTGTTCTTTGCTCCTTCTGAGACACGAATATCGACTCCCACACCAGATACATCGACACAGGAGAGCTCGGGTCCCATTTGGACCATGCTACCGAGCACACCGGAAAGCGATGACAAACGGACAGCCGAGGCGCTCGCGGTGCAGCAGGAGGAGGCGACACCCGCCAGCGAGGACGAACAAGGGGAGTCGCCGTCTCGCCAAATGGCGGAGATGCCTCTCTGGATGGGCCGGGTCGCCTCGAATCCCGAAAACGCTGTCTGTCCAGGACCCGCGACGCGCACCGTTTCGGTTGCGAATGCGAGCGAACTCACACAAGCGCTGGCGAGCGCGGTTGCAGGCGACCAGATCGAGCTTGCTCCGGGCGTTTATCAGGGCAATTTCGAACTTGCCGCGTCCGGAGAGTCGAGCAAACGCATCTGGATCTGCGGACCACGCGATGCGGTCATCGATTCTGGTGGCATTCGCGAGGGATATGGATTGCATATAACCGGCAGCTATGCGGGTGTTTGGGGAATCACGATCTCGAACGCACAGAAGGGTATCGTGGTCGACGGCGGAGACTTTGTGCAGGTCGACAATGTCGAGGTGCACACCATCGGTGACGAGGCAATTCACTTCCGCGGCAATGCCACGGACGGTGTGGTGCAGGACTCCCTGATTCACTACACAGGGCTCCGGCGTGAGAAGTTCGGAGAGGGCATCTACGTCGGTAGCGCGGTTTCGAACTGGGGTGAGATCACCGAAGGCGAGCCCGACAAGAGCGACCGTGTTGCGATTCGCCGGAACAGGATTTGGGACACCACGGCCGAGTCGATCGACCTGAAAGAAGGAACGTCGAACGGGGTCGTCGAATACAACTCGTTCGATGGTTCGGGCCTGACAGAGGCGGACTCCTGGGTCGATGTCAAGGGCAACGGGTATCGGATCGTCGGCAATGTCGGAACGACTTCGCCCGAGGACGGGTTCCAGACGCACAACATCGACGACATGGGGTGGGGACGTGAGAATCAGTTCGTTTCGAATACCGCGCAGGTGTCCGGCGAAGGGTATGGCTTCTACATTCACGACGCCGACAAGACGGCAAACGTCGTCTCGTGCTCCAACATGGTGACCAACGCTGGCGCCGGCTTTTCGAACATCGCGTGCTCGGACCCCGCTTGAACTAATTCCGACACATTTAGTATGATTTCTGCTCTTGCGCGCTTTCAGCTGGGAACGCGCGCTCAGGGCTTGTTGCGCGCGATGCGGAGACATATCAGTGAATTTCACCGGAGCGAAAGTCAAGAAATCGCGAGCGCTCGGAGTCGCCTTGACCCCCAAGGCAGAGCGCATCATGAAGAAGCGACCGAATCCACCTGGTTCTGCCGGAAACAATCGCCGCCGCCGCAAGTCCGATTTCGGCGTGCAACTGCTGGAAAAACAGCGGCTGCGATTTCAGTACAACGTTGGGGAGAAGTACCTTCAGCGCATGTTCCAGCGGGCCGCTCGCATGCCGGGGGCGACCGGCGAAAACCTCATTCAGTTGCTCGAGAGCCGCATGGATGCGGTGGTGCTTCGCGCCGGGTTGGCTCCAACCATCTACGCCGCCCGCCAGTACGTCACCCACGGGCATTTCACGGTCAATGGTGAAAAAGCGACCATTCCGTCGCAGCGGCTCAAGCCAGGGGATGTGATTTCGGTCAAGCCGCGCAGCCAGTCGATGGTGATGTTCAATGAGGGCCGGTCACAAGGCTCGAGCGTCCCATATGTCGACGCCGATCTCGGCTCGTATCAGGCACGGTTCGCGTACCTTCCGACTCGGGAAGAAGTGCCCATCAAGTGCGAGGAGCATCTGGTGGTCGAGTACTACAACCGGTAGTCGGGCGTCAGTCCAATGGCTGGCAGACCGGGCAGATGGTGGTTCCCCGTTGGGCGACGACCAGGCGCGTGAGCTGCGAGCCACAGATCTCGCAGATTCCGGTGCCCCCGCGTCCATAAACTCGCAGATTGGCGGCGTTGGTTCCAGCGTCGCCATTTGCGTCTCGATAGTCCGATAGCGTGGTCCCTTTTCGCTCCAGCCCTTCCGACAGTACCGCACGGACTGCGAGGCGCAATGCAGCCGTCTCACTTTGCGAGAGCGACCCGGTTTCCCTCGCCGGGTGAAGACGGGCTCGATAGAGCGCCTCGTCGGCATAGATGTTTCCGATTCCCGCAACTCGCCGCTGATCGAGCAGGAATGCCTTGATCGGTGTGCGCCGGTTGCGGGTCAGCTCGAAAAGCACCTCGTCCGTAAACTCGTCGTCGAGCGGTTCCGGCCCAATTCGCTCTTCGATCGCCAACCACTGTTCATCGCTGAGAAAGCGTACCCTGCCGAACTTGCGCTGATCGGCATAGGCGAGCGCCCAACCGTTGTCCAACTCGATCCGGAGATGCTCGAACCGCACGAGGGATTCGCCGGGATCGACCAGCAGGAGCTGGCCAGTCATCATCAGGTGGACGAAGAGCCCTGCGCCACCCTCGAATCCCAACCAGAGATGCTTGCCCCGCCGGTCGATTCGTTCGAAACGGTTCCCGCGCACGAGCGAACTGAAGGTCTCGGGGGCAAGCTCGCCAACGACTCCGGGAAAATCACGAAATGCGACATCGACAACGCGCGCGCCGACAACGCGGTCGTGCATGGTCCGGCGGACGGTCTCTACCTCAGGAAGTTCAGGCATTCGTCATGTCTGTGTTGTGGGTGAGTTTGCATTCCGCGAGTATCGGACAAGTGGCGTGATCGTGTCAGCCCTTGACTGATCCTGCGGTCATACCGGCCACCATGAAGCGTTGCGCCAGGAAATAGAGGATGATGACCGGCAGCGACGAGAGCACCGCGCCAGCCATGATGGGACCCCACAGAAAGACGTCCCCGGTGATGAGGTAGTTCAAGCCAAGGGGGACTGTGCGCTTGTCTTCCGAGGTGATGAAGATGAGTGCCAGCAGCAGCTCGTTCCATGCCCCCGTGAACGTGAAGATCGCCACCGCCACCAGTCCAGGCGCCGAAAGTGGGATCAGAATGCGGAACAGCGCTCCCAAACGGCCGGATCCGTCGACCATCGCTTGCTCTTCGAGTTCCGCGGGAACGCCACGGAAGTATCCGGACAGGAGCCAGGTGCTAAGCGGAATCGAAAATGTCAGGTAGACGACGATGAGCCCAAAGAGCGAGTTTCCCAGATGTAAGCGAGCCACGATGATCGAGAGCGGGATGAAGAGCAGAGAGACCGGCGTGAGGTATGCGAAGAGAATCAGTCGTCCAATGAGGCCCTTGAATCGGTACTTGAATCGGATGATGCTATAGGCGGCAAAGGACGAAATGAAAAGCGAGACCAGGGTAACGGACCCCGCCACAATGAGGCTGTTCTTGATGTTGGTGAGGTAGTCCTTCTCTTCGATCAGGACGCGATAGTTGTCTGAAGTTACCAGATTGGGCCAGAGCGAGGGTGTGCGATAGATGTCCCGTGGGATCTTCAGCGAGATCGTGACCATCCAGTAGATTGGAAATGCGATCACCAACACCACGACGCAGAGAATCGCGTACAGCGCGATGGACTTCCATGGAATTCGGCGGCGCGGTCTTGCCTGAATCGTCGCCATTAGTCATCCTGTCGCTCGATGAGCGCCGTCACAAGAAAGACCAGGATCAGCAGCGCTGGGATCATTGCCACCGAAACGGCGGCTGCCTCTCCAAGGCGTTGCGTTTGCATACCGAAATATGCGAGCACGGGAAAGACCATCGTCGCGTCCGAGGGGCCGCCCTGGGTCATTAACCAGATGTTTTCGAAGCTGTTGGCAGTCCAGATCGAGGAGAGCAAGACCACGACCAGAATGACCTGGCGCAGATGCGGCAGCGTCACTGAGCGGAAGCGCTGCACGGCGTTTGCGCCGTCGATCTTTGCAGCCTCATAGAGTTCTGGAGGTACGGTTTGCAACGCCGCCAGAAACGAAATGCACCAGAACGGGAATCCTCTCCAAACAGTCGCAAAGATCACCGCAGGTAACGCGGTCGACTTTTGACCGAGCCAATCGATGTACTCGGTGCTGATTCCCGTGTCAGAGAGGATCAGGTTGACCCCGCCACCGATCGGCAGAAAGAGCAGTCGCCAGACGAGGTAGGCCACGAACCCCGGCATTGCCCACGGAAGCAGCATGAATGCTCGAAAGAATCCCCTTCCCCGGATGTGTTCGTTCAGAATGAGCGCCAAGCCCAGTCCTATGACGAGTTTGAGGACATCCGAAACGATCACCAGTGTGATCGTGTTGCGTATTGTTTTCTCGAAACTGGATGACTTCGAGAGATAGCGAAAATTGTCCAGTCCAATGAACTCGCCTGGATCGCCCACGATGCGGCTCGTGAACGAAATGAAGATTGCATAGAAAAACGGGTAGGCCACCAGGCCGATCAACAACACGATCGCCGGGAGGACCAGCAGATAACCCCAAAGCGCGTTGCGACGCGCAAAGGTCATGAACGGACGCTCCGTTGGGATCTGATCGGGCGGAGTCAACGTGGACACGGACAAACCTGGAGAGAGCAATCCAGGCCCCCGTTCGAGACGGGGACCCGGACAGTGGATCGGACCGAAGACAGCCTACTTGTACTTGTCGTAGATGAGCTGGCCCTGCTCTTGCGCCTCCGCGATCGCATCGTCGATCGACGCTCCGTCGACCACAACGCGCTGCACCATCTTGGGGATGATGAAGTTGGAGGAGAAGTCCGCATAGGCCGTGTTGTACACATCCGGAGCGCCGGGAGCCGTCCCGTTCTGGACGAGATTGAGCAACCCTGCATGCACCGGCTCCTGGAAAATGGCAAAGCTGGCGTAGTCGTTTAGCACCGGACCGTAAATGGCGACGTTGTAGTACGCCTCCATGAATTCGGGATTCGCCAGATACTCGATGAGCGCCTTTGCCGTGTCAGGATCCTTGGTCGATGTCGGAATCGCGCGCACGTTTGGCCCGATTGGCGAGACTTGCATGACTGGCCCGGCGGGAAGCGCAGCGAAGTTGGTAGCCGCGTCGAGTTCCGGATCGTCCTCCATTGCGGCAAGATGTACGCTGCCCGGGTTGGCAATGAAGATTGCCTGACCGGAGAGATACGCGGTGTTGTCACCAGCGCCGTCCCAGGTTGTGGCGCCCGGAGGGAAGAGCCCTTCCTCGAAGGCTCCGGTCACCCATGCCATGTACTCACGGGTTTCAGGCGAATCCAGTGTAACGGTCGTGCCTGCGTCGTCCGCAATGCGTCCGCCGTATGACTGGAGCACGGACATTTGCATGTTGCCGTCTCCGACATTGGAAAGGGCGAACCCCATGCCAAAGAGCGGTGGTTCCTGCGCCTGCGCAGCCCATTCGCGAACTTCCTGCCAGGTCGCCGGCGGCGGTGTCAGTCCGGCTGCTTCGAGCACATCCTGGCGGGAGAAGAGCAAGTTCCCGGAACCTCCAAATGGGATTCCAGTGATCGCCCCAGGCAGCCCGGCGGCCGATTCTATCGATGAGAACCATCCTCCGTGCGCCTCTCCTACTGCTGTAAAGAGATCGCCGAGCTCGATAAGCTGACCGGTATTGGTCAACAGAAGTTGAAGATCGAGCCCCATGTCCAGCGCATCAGGCATGGTGCCAGATTCGACGGCCGCCGAGACCTTCTGATTGGTCTCGTTTTGGTTGATCATCACCACTTCGGTGTCGACGTTGTTTTCTTCACCCCACTGGTTGATTGTGTCGACCAGAAGATTGTTCGCCTCTTCAGAGAAGATCAAGCCGCCCCAATAGGTCAACTTGGCTTTTTCCTGCAAGAACGCGGGAGCCGCCTTTGCCGTCAGAATGGCGTCCAGTCTGGTGGCGCCCGCGGATGCTGCCACTGCCGCAGCGGGGGTTGTTGCCAAGAGCCGTCGCCGGGAAAGCCGTGTCATCCTTGACCCTCTCCTCTACTGATTTGTACGCGGACCCACGATGGCCCAAAGTTGATGACCGGAACCTAACAATGGCGGGCAAATTTGTCAACCGTTCACGATTGACAGTTCGACCGATAGGACCCATTGTTACCGCACAAGTCAAGTTTCTGCACACGTCCTCCGGCACGAGACCGGGGAAGGAACCGAGTCCGATGATGCGCATTGCGATTGGCCAATTCAACGCTCTCAGTGACGAAAAGCTTCGCTTTGCGCAACAGATCGGTGTCACCGGAGTGCAGATGAATACTCCAAAGCTTCCTGGGGAAACACACTGGGAGGTCGACGATCTGCGCGCGCTGGTCGAGAAATGCGAATCGTTCGATCTCACGCTGGAAGCGATCGAGAACGTTCCTATCCACTTTTATGACAAGGCAATGCTCGGTCTTCCGGGCGGCGCGGAACAGATCGGTCATTACCAGACCACCGTTCGCAACCTGGCGGCAGCGGGCATTCCAATCCTTGGCATTCACTGGATGCCGAATTCGGTCTGGCGGACGACGGTCAAGGGGACAGGACGCGGCGGCGCGCACGTAACGGCCTTCGACATGGCAGTCATCGACTCGGCCGGAGGCGCGAAATCGTTCGTCGCGAAGACGGACGAGCGTATGGCCGCGCTGGTGGTCGAAGACGATCCGATTCTCACCCACGACCAGATGTGGGAGAACTTCGCCACCTTCATGCATGCGGTGCTGCCAGTTGCGGAAGAGGTCGACGTCAAGATCGCGCTGCACCCGGATGATCCGCCGGTGCCTATGCTTGGTGGGGTGCCGAGGATTTTTGGCAGCGTCGAGGGATTTGAGAAAGCGGTCGAAATCGCAGATAGCTCTGCATTTGGGTTCGACCTCTGTCTGGGATGCTGCTCGGAGATGCCGGGTGGCCGAATCAATGTCATGCGCATGATCGAGCGTTTTGGTTCCAGCGGAAAGATCTTCTACATTCATTTCCGGGATGTGCAAGGCACAGTCCCCGCTTTCAAGGAATGTTTCATCGGGGAAGGAAACTACGATCCTGCCGAGGTCATGCTGGCCCTGCGGAAGGTCGGATTCGATGGTTTCCTCCTCGACGATCATGTACCGCATATGGACGACGATAGCGACTGGCAACATCGTGGGCGCGCGCATGCGATTGGCTATATGCAAGGCCTTATGAATATGATGGAACACGTCACGAGCTAGACGGGCTCGTGAGGGCGACACCAGGGGAACGGTTGCATTGGACGAAGAGTGCATCTTTTGCCGAATTGCGAATGGCGAGCTGGGTACCGAGTTCGTCGTGCAAAGCGAGCACGCGGTCGTGTTCGACGACATCGCTCCGTCAGCACCGGTACATATGCTGGTCGTTCCGAAACGGCATGTGAGCAGCCTGCGCGAACTGAACGATCCAACCCTCGCGTCGGAGTTGCTGGCTCTGGCTTCGAGCGCTGCTGAGGCGCGCGGGCTTTATGACACCGGATACCGGGTGATCACCAACGACGGAGAGATTGCGGGCCAAACCGTTTTTCACTTGCATTTCCATGTGCTGGGCGGACATCGCCTGGGACGCATGGGGTGACGAGGACACTGTGACCGACCAAACACTGGATGCGCGACTTCAAGAGGACCTGAAAACGGCGATGCGCGCCGGGGATACCACCGCGCGCGACACAATCCGTTTCACGATGTCCTCTCTCAAGAATGCTCGCATCGACAAGGGCAGTCCGCTTACCGCTCAAGAGGAAATCGCTGTGCTGCAACGCGATGCCAAACGGCGGCAAGAGTCGATCGATCAGTTCCGCGCCGGCGGCCGGATGGATCTGGTGGACAAGGAAGAAGCGCAACTGGCGGTGCTGAAGACGTACTTGCCCGAAGCGCTTTCCGACGAGGAGGTAGCTGCCCTGGTTGCTGAGGTCATTGCGAAGACCGGCGCCTCCTCGCCCAAGGATCTTGGAAAACTGATGCCGATCCTGATCCAGCGAGCGGATGGCCGGGCAGACGGCAAGCGATTGAGCGACGCCGCCCGTGCCGCGCTTACCACCGGATAGCGCTTGGACGCTCCATTCACATGCACAAGCGAACCGGTCGATCTGACTGAGGAACTCGACGATTCTCTGCTCGACGAGTTGGCGGAGCTCTGCTGTTTCGCTCTCGAATCGGAAGGCGCAACGGGGGCGTGGGAAGTGTCCATCGTGTTGACATCCGATGAGCACCTGACCCGACTGCACGACGACTTCATGGGAATCCCGGAACCGACCGATATCATGACCTTCCCCTCGGACGATGTACCCGGTGGAGATGTCGTGATCTCGGTCGCGCAAGCGGATCGGCAACGGCACGATGATGCCTGGGATCTGCCATCCGAGCTTCGCTTTCTCGTCACACATGGGGCGCTGCATCTGGCGGACTGGGACGATGCCACGGTGGACGACCGCGCGCGGATGCTCGACCGGCAACGAGCGATTCTGGCCGCGTTTCAGTCGCGCGATTCGTCCAGCAATCGGTGAAGCACGTCGGCCGTGAAGAGCATGGAACGGCGTTGCAGCTCTGGCATCGAGGACCGCATCGGGAAGTCCTCGCTGCTGGTGAGCGCGCCAGCAACCGCGATGCTGATCACTCCGTCGTAGACCGTGCCTGCAGGCGAGGCTGCGAGCGAAATGCCGACGCCCAGCACGTGCGGATCTCCGGCATGGGCTCGTTGCGCCAGTTCCAGAGCAGCGACATCACCAGGTGGGCAAGCCTGCGACTCGATCGTCACGGACGCGCCGTCCTGGTCACCGAGCATATGAGCGGCAAACTGGCCCCCGCCGCCGTGGTCGATGACTCGCATGGCAAGCCCCCGCTTGCGCAGCTGGTCTGCGATCGAACCCGCGAGCGTGCGATCGTCCGTTCCGTAGAGCCAGCGCTTCAACCGGGAGGAAATTTCGGCAGCAGCATCGTCGCGAATGGCTCGCGCTGTCTCTTCGTCGTCCGCAATGCCGACCACGCGGACATGCACCCCGTCGTCCTTGGCATAGGTGGCCACGATGGGATTGGTCCTGGCGACGAGATCGACGATTGCCTCCTCCAGGGCCGATTCGCCGAGGCCGATGGTCTTCAGGGTGATCGAGCTATAGCTGCGGCCTGAGAGTCTCGCTCCGATACGAGGAGCTGCCTGCTCGGTCCACATGCGCTTCATTTCGCGCGGAACCCCAGGCATCGACACAATGACTTTGCCGTCGGTCTCGACGAACCAACCTGGGGCGGTTCCGACCGGATTCGGCAGCGCCTCGGCCGAGGGAATGAGCCAGGCCTGTTTCGCGTTGCGTTCGGGCATGGTCAACCCACGTTTCGCAAAGAACGCTTCCACGTCGGCACGAAGCTCGGCATCGACCTCGGGCGTCTCGCCCAGGGCATCTGCGATGCCTTCGCGCGTCAGGTCATCCTCGGTTGGTCCAATGCCTCCGGTACAGATGACGATATCGGCTTCGGAGAGCGCGCGTTCGATCGATTCGCGAATGCGCTTTCGATCGTCGCCCACCTGAATGACATGCAGAAGCTCGATACCGCGTGCATCGAGTTCTTGCGAGAGAAATGTCGCGTTGGTATCTGTGATGTGGCCGTGCAGCAGTTCGGCCCCGATGGAGAGAATGTATGCATTCACGATGCGCCCCTTCCCGTGCGTGTCGGCGAAATTCTCGCAGACCAGCGGGCTATTGGGGCTGCATCAACTCGATACGGTTGCCAAACGGATCGGACACATAGCAGCGGACGAAACCGGGCAACTCATGCTCGAGTTCGCCAGGTTCGAACCCGGCGGCCGACAACGTGTTTCTCACGTCGCCCAGGTTGTCGTAGACCAGCGCGATATGGGCTTTGGTCGCAGGAACAAAGGCGGGATCGACGCCCAGATGAAGCGACAATGATCCGGTCGCAAGCCAGATCCCTCCCCGAGAACCCAGCGTTGGTGGCTTCGGTTCTTCTGTCAGGCCGAGCAAATCGACGTAGAACCGGCGCGCCGTATCCTCGCCTCCCGCGGGGATGGCCGTCATGACATGATGGATCGGGGCTGGACTGCTGGTGTGATACATGCGCTTCACCGTTCAGACAAGGCGCTAGTGCGCGAGGCAGGATTCGAACCCGCGACACCTGGTTCCGAAGACCAGTGCTCTATCCACTGAGCTACTCGCGCAGACGGTGATTTGGACCGTTTATTCGGAGGGGTGCCCTACGGGGCTTGAACCCGTGACCTCTTGTTCCACAGACAAGCGCTCTGACCAACTGAGCTAAGGGCACCGTACGATCGAAGTGAAGGGAGAGTAAGCCGAGTTCTGTTCGTGACGATCATCTCTCTCGGTCTTGTGACCGGCCACCGATGGATACGGTGGCTGCTCTCGACTTTCGGCCTCGGCGAGCAACCTGCTTGCGGCCGGATCGGAGATTGCTGCGGGGAGGATTGCCCTTTTCAGCCGCGCCGGTCGAGACCGTCGCGGAATGGTTTCTGTTGCTCTCGCGTCTGTGCGACGCGCCGATATGGACTGTCGACGCCCGAAAGCGTCTCCCTGACTTTCGCCAGGCACCCTCGCTCTATGCAGCTCGGACTTTCCTCTAGGCTCCAAAAGAGCCCAGCGACCGTCCTTCCCTGTCACTTCGATCAGTTGTTAATGTGTTCGGATGAGACCCTGGTGCCGAAGGGGAGACTCGAACTCCCATGGGTTGCCCCACTACGCCCTGAACGTAGCGCGTCTGCCATTTCGCCACTTCGGCGCGGAACCGGGTCTCGTCCGGTTGCTCGGAGCCGACCCGGGGACTCGAACCCCGGACCTGCTGTTTACGAAACAGCTGCTCTACCAACTGAGCTAGGCCGGCAAGCGCGCAAACGCCGCTTGAGCCAACCAAATTTACCATGAGCGCATGCCAGGTTCAAACGCACCTGCGGCGGACCTCCGGACCATCCGCAGGGAACTCAATGGCGCATCTGTCGCTCGCTCGCATGTGGTAGTTTCCGCTGCGAGGAGATGCTCCCCGGGAATGGACGAGATGCCGAAGCTGGCCGAGAAATACAAGATTCTGTTCATCATCATGGCCGGCATCATGGTGCTTTCGCTCGGTCTGGGCATTGTCGGTCCGCTGGTCTTCGATGCAATCGACAGCGCCAGTGACGGCGGCGGCAATAGCACCGAGATTTCCGCCTCGGTTGCGGAGTCGTTCCGCTCGACCGCCGAGGCGAACCCGGACGATCCCTCGGCATTGGCCGCCTATGCAAATTACCTCGCGAACACGGGCGAGCTTGCCAGCGCCATTCCCTGGTACGAAAAGGCAATTGCGCTGGCTCCGGACGACGCAGTATTGCGAATCGATTTCGCGCGGTCACTTGCCGCCGGAGACATGCATGGCGATGCCGAACTGCAGTTCCAGAAGGCCATCGAGCTCGCGCCCGAGAACCCGGAAGCGCATTACTATCTTGCGGAGCTGTACTACGGTCTGAACCCGCAGCGATTGGTCGATGCGATCGATGAATACGAACGCACGATCGAGCTGGCGCCGGAAGCATTTATTGCCCAGCGTGCGGAAGAACGGCTCGTCGAGCTCGGAGTAGCCACGCCTGAGGCGAGTCCGTCTCCGGCTTCATAAACAGGAAAGGAACGCACCATGCCTGACACTCAGGTCGTCATCGATCCGGACTTGCTCGCCTTGCTTGTCTGCCCTGTCGATCACGGGGAGCTCGAACTGAAGGATTCGGCACTCGTGTGCACCCGTTGCGGGAGGGTGTTTCCAGTCGTCGATGGCATTCCCAACATGGTTGTGAACGACTAGCGCGAACAGATGTTCGATCTTCGCGGTATACTCGTCGCATGACCGAGCGCCGCTCTGTTCCCACTGCCACCAGCTCCGATGTTCCCGAGCGCGACCGCATCGTGTCGTCGCGCCAACGGAATGAAGACCAACGCGTCGACGGATCGTTGCGGCCAAAGAGTCTGGCCGAGTACATCGGTCAGGATCGCGTCAAGACGAGTTTGACGGTCTTCATCGAGGCCGCAAAGCGCCGTGGCGAGCCGCTCGACCATACGCTGCTCTACGGACCGCCAGGTCTCGGCAAGACGACGCTGGCATCGATCATCGCCACCGAGATGGCGGTCAGCCTGCGCGTGACGTCCGGTCCGGCAATCGAGCGGGCGGGCGATCTCGTCTCCATCCTGACCAATCTCAAATCAGGCGATGTGCTGTTCATCGACGAGATACACCGGCTGAATCGCGTGGTCGAAGAAGTGCTCTATCCGGCGCTCGAGGACTTTGCGGTGGATATCGTAATCGGCAAGGGTCCGGCGGCCCGTTCGATGCGGATCAATCTCCCCCGCTTCACCCTCGTCGGCGCCACTACGCGGCTCGCTCTCATGACCGGCCCATTGCGCGATCGGTTCGGTTCGGTGCTCCGACTCGATTTCTACGATATCGAGTCGATGACAACGATCATCAATCGTTCCGCGTCCATCCTGGGCGTGAAACTCACCGGAGATGGCGCGCTTGCGATCGCCAGGCGTTCACGCGGAACACCGCGAATCGCCAATCGTCTCCTCAAGCGGGTGCGAGATGTGGCCGAAGTGCGCGGCGCGCCGGTCATCGACGCGGCCCTGGCAGCCGACGCGCTCGAGATGCTCGATGTGGATGAGCTCGGTCTCGATGAGATCGACCGGCGCATCCTGCGCACCATCGTGGAGAAGTTCGACGGCGGTCCGGTTGGGATCGACACGATTTCGGCCGCGACCAGCGAAGAATCAGACACGATCATGGATGTGTACGAACCTTATCTCATTCAGCTCGGATTCTTGCAGCGAACCCCACGCGGTCGGGTGGCGACCCGCAGGGCGTATGACCATCTGAGAATCGAGCCACCAGCCTCGTTCGATGTCCAGCAGCAGCAGTTCCTCTTCGAGGACCTCGAATAGCGCCGGATGCGAACGGCCGACTTCGATTACGAGCTCCCAACCGAGCTGATTGCCCAGACCCCGCTCGAGCGCCGCGACGCCTCTCGCTTGCTCGTGCTCGACCGGAGTGAAAGCAAACTGCTGCATACGACCATCGATCAGTTGCCGTCGTTGCTTCGAGCGGGTGACTTGCTCGTGGCGAACAACAGCCGGGTGCTTGCCGGACGGCTCGCCACACGGAAGGTCGACACGGGCGGAAAAGTCGAGCTGTTGCTGCTGCATCCGGCGGCAGACGGGAACTGGGAGGCGCTTGCCAAGCCTGCACGGAGGCTAAGGCCCGGCACGCGGCTGGTTGTGGAGGGGACGGCGCATGAGATCGAGATCGTCGCGAAGGACGAGGGCGGGATCGTGCGCATTGTCGTGCCGGATGCTCTGCTGGCCGAGCTCGACCGGGTCGGGACCGTTCCGTTGCCACCGTACATTCATGAGCGCTTGAACGACTCAGATCGCTATCAGACGATCTATTCATCAGTGCCGGGTTCTGCAGCGGCGCCCACGGCTGGACTCCACCTCACCCCGGAATTGATGGAGCGACTGCGGTCATCCGGTATCGGCTGGGCAGAAGTGACCCTGGATATTGGGCTAGATACCTTCCGCCCAGTGGCCGTAGACGATCTCGCGGACCATGTCATGCATGCGGAGACGTGTCGAATAGATGAGGTGACCGTCGAGCAGATCGCTCGCACCAAGCGCGATGGAGGACGTGTGATCGCATTGGGAACGACCGCAGCCCGAACGCTCGAAACGGCTGGCCAGCTTTGGTCGGAAGCGGATCCTTTTCCGTTCGAAACCGCGACACGGATCTTCATTTCGCCCGGCTACAAATGGCGCGTGGTCGATGGTCTGCTCACCAACTTCCATCTGCCGAGATCGACGCTCATCATGATGGTGAGCGCGTTGGCCGGACGTGAGCGCATTCTGGATGCCTATCAGGAAGCCATCCGCGAGCGGTATCGCTTCTTCTCCTTTGGCGACGCGATGCTTATCCTTTAGCGGGCCGAGCGAGCCCCGAGACGAATTTCTGGAGGAACCAGGTGTCCGAACTTTCCCGAGATGACGCGTGGGCGCTTGTCACCGAGTACATCCAAAGTGAGAGCCTGCGTCGTCATTGCCTGTCGGTCGAAACAGCGATGCGCGCGTACGCCGTGAAGTACGGCGAATCGCCGGAGGATTGGGGCGCGATTGGGTTGATTCACGATTTCGACTACGAGATTCACCCAACACTCGATCAGCATCCGCAGGACGGCGTCCCGATCTTGCAGGAGCGCGGGTATCCGGACTGGGCGATCGAAGCCGTGCTGAGTCACGCGGATCACCTGGATGTGCCACGGGACACGAACCTCAAGATCACCCTTTACGCGGTGGACGAGTTGACCGGATTCATCACCGCGGTCGCATTTGTGCGGCCCAGCAAGTCGGTTGCCGAGGTCACCCCGCAGGCAGTGCGCAAGAAGATGAAGGACAAAGCGTTCGCCCGGGCGGTCGACCGGGAGGCTATGCTTCACGGGGCGGAACTCATGGGTGTCGATTTCGACGAGCACGTCGCATTCGTCATCCAGGCGATGACCGACAACGCAGACGCGCTCGGCCTGGCAGGCGTGCCGGTATCGGCCAATGCAGGCTAGACGAATTGCCAGCTTGCTGGCCATGTTGCTGCTGGTGAGCTTCGTTTCGGCGTGCGGCGCATCGCAGGACGAGAAGTCCGAGAGCGAAACCCAGGTTCCAGCGCCGACGACGGTGTCACAGGGAAATCAGGATATCGAAAGCGGATGCTGGACGGCAGCAGACCGTGTAGACACAGAAGGAGATCCAGTTTTGGCGAACATTCAGCAGTGGGACAAGCCGCCTGCGATGCAGATCGACGGTTCGAAGAAGTATTCAGCCCTGGTGGAAACCAACAAGGGAAGCTTCACCATCGAACTGCTTCCGGCCGAAGCGCCGCTCGCGGTGAACAATTTCGTTTGCCTGGCGCGCGCCGGCTTCTATGACAACACACCGATTCACCGTATCGTGGCCGGGTTCGTCATTCAGGGCGGAGACCCGACGGGCACCGGTTCGGGCGGCCCCGGATATCGCTTCAACGACGAGCCAGTCAACCTCGATTACGAAAAGGGCACGGTGGCCATGGCCAATGCCGGCCCGAACACCAATGGAAGCCAGTTCTTCGTGGTTCTGGAGAACCTGACCGGACGGCTGCCCAAGAACTACACGCTCTTTGGGAAGGTCACGGACGGCATGGATGTGGTCGACACGCTCGGCAAGGTCGAAACCAAAGTGGGGCGGTCCGGCGAGAAATCGACCCCGGTCGAACCGGTAACCATCGAGAAGGTCACGATTACCGAGAGCTAACCGCAGCTACCGATCGCAAAGACAGTAAACGCAGGGCCGCCATCTCGCGACCCTGCGTTTCTGTGTTCGTTCGCGCTATCAGATCTACGCTGCGTCAGCCAGATCGTCGCTGAGCGACTCGTATTCCCGCAGGAGCTGGATCCAATGGCGCTCCCAGGTCTCCACCTCGATGCCGTGGCTCATCGCCTCCCCAATACGGGCGAAGCCATCCTGAAGGCGAAGTTCCAGCTTGGCCATGCGGTCTTCGATCGTCTCGGGAGTGTCGACCTGCTTGCTGCCGGGAATCGATGTGAGCTGCGTTGCCATGACACTGACTCCTGTTTCTTTGTCTCGCTACGAGGCTTTGGCGAGTGGCTCGATCGTCTTGAGCCGTTCGATGTATGCGGACGCGTCACGACGATCGAGCTGATCGAAGCGCTTCCCAAAGAGCTCGGTGACCTGGGAGTCGATCGCCTCAGACGACATGCCCTTCTCACGTGCCATCTTCTGAATGAAGTCCATTTGCCGCTCGGTCATGGATTGCCGCTCGGCGGCGTGTCCCCGCCGCTCTTCGCTGAGATCGACGAGCTGCCGTTGCCTCGCCAACCGCACCGGCGCGTCCACGACCTTCTCCTGCCCTTCGGCAAAGTCGAAATCAGGTGTGAACTGGGTGCCGAAACCGAGCGCCGCGAGCGCGCGGCCAAGCGCCTTGGTTTCCGCTTTCTCCAGGTAGTCGCGGAAGTCGTCGTACCCTTCGCTGCCCCAGCCTGTGGATGATCCGCCGCCAGGAATGGCAACGTGCGCTTTGAAAACCGCGACGCTGTTTTCGTGGGAGATCAATTCGGTTTCGATGAGCGCGTCTGGATGCAGTGTCCGCAGCCAGAGGACTCGCCATTTGACTTCGAGATAGTCGGCGCCGCCAACGCGGCTCACATACTTGCGTGGGTCAAAGGTGCTGGTTGTTTCCATTTCGTGCAATCGCCTCGGTTCTTACGGGAGTCGAACGCGTGTTCTACTCAGAATAGTAGATCAAGTGTTCTCTTCTGTCAACCCGGTGGCGCGAGGCACGACAGACGGAACACCACGATTTACCGCGAGCTGACGCGACAAAATCTCGGGCGTTTCACGACAGGATGTACAATTCGCCGGCAATCTATAGGGTTCGATCGAGGAGCAATTCAGAACGTGCGAGTCACCTGTCTGCAGGAAACGCTCCAGCATGCGCTGGATCAAGTAACCCGCGCCGTCGCGACCCGCACTTCGCTTCCCGCCCTGAGCAATGTGCTGTTGGTGACCGACAACGGTCGCCTGAAGATCGTCGCGTCCGACCTCAACATCGCAATCACGACCTGGATTGGCGCCTCGATTGCGGAGGAAGGCCGTCTCGCGGTGGACGCGCGGTTGTTGAGCGATTTCGTCCACACCCTCCCAGCAGGACAGGTCGAGCTGGCGAGTAGTGGCCGCCAGACGTTGCTTACGGTCACCTGCGGACGCGACCGCGCCGAAATCAACGGTATCGACGCGGACGATTTCCCGGAGATCCCGGTGGTAGTCGACGATGTCGAATCGACTTCGATCGACCCAGCGGCATTGCGAGAGATGATCAGTCAGGTGGAGTTCGCCGCCGCGTCGGACGAGAGCCGTCCCGTGCTTGCCGGGGTATTGGCGCGCATCGAAGGCGACCGCATCGTGCTGGCAGCGGCGGATGGATTCCGGCTCGCTGTGCGGGAAGGGCGGATGAGCCGTGCCCTCCTCTCTTCGATCGACATCATCGTGCCGGCGCGTTCGATGCGGGAACTGGGGCGCCTGCTCGGCGAGGCGAAGAACGAGGTCGCTCTGCACGTCACGCCAAACAAGAGCCAGCTCATCGTGCACTTCTCGGGTGAGAATGGCGAGGGTGAGGTCGAGTTCCTGTCGCGGCTCATCGAGGGGACGTTTCCGGACTACCGGCAGATCATTCCGAGTGACTTTTCCACGAAGGTGGAGCTGGGCCGCGATGCGCTACTCACTGCAGTGCGCCGTTCCAGCTACTTCGCTCGCGACAACAATGACGCCATCCGGTTCGATGTGCTGACCACTGACGATGACCTGAGCCCCGGCACCGTCGAGGTCTCGGCCAATGCTGCTGAGCGCGGAAATTCGCATAGTTATGTCGATGCATCCATCAACGGACCTGCCGTTCAGATCGCGTTCAATGCGCGGTATCTGAACGATGTGCTTGGCGTCATTCGCACTGGCACCGCGTCGCTCGGACTCAACGGCTCCAACCAGGCGGGCGTTATTCGCGCAGGCGACAGTGACGACTACACGCACGTCATCATGCCGATGGTGATCGGCGCGCAATAGGGTGCCGGACCTCGGGGAAAACTCCAGAGGACCCGTGTGTACCTGAAATCATTGCGTCTCACAGAGTTCCGGCGCTATCGAGCACTCGATCTCCAGATTCCGCAAGAAGGGTTTGTGCTGATTGGCCGCAACGCCAGTGGGAAGTCGACCCTGCTCGAAGCGATTTCGATGCTTTCGACCATGCGCTCGGGACGAGCGCAGACAGAGCGCGAGCTGATCGCCTGGGAGAGCGGCTCGGAATACGGGGACGGAATCGCCCCATTCGCGCGCATCGAGGCGAGCGTCGAACGGAGCGCTGGTCCCGCCGAGCTAGCGATCGGAATGCAGCTCGATCCACATCGGGGAAACCACCTCAAGAAGCAGATCAGCCTGAATGGCAAGCACGTTCGCGCCGGCACTGCGGTTGGCGTGCTACGGTCGGTGCTCTTCGAGCCTGGAGATATCGAGTTGGTGTCGGGGGCGCCCTCGGTACGCCGGCGATACCTGGACATCATGCTGTCGCAGCTCGATCCGGTCTATCTGCGCTCGTTGAGCCGCTATCTCCGCATCGTCGAACAACGCAATCGTCTCATCAAGAACCTGACGCAAAGCGGGGCGGCCTGGAATGCCGCATCGACTCGACAGCAACTGGACTACTGGGACGGGGAGCTGATCAATGCGGGCGCCGCGATTCTGGCTCGCCGGGCGCGCGCCGCGGCCGAGCTGACCAAGCTCGCTGCCGCCCGATTTGCCTCGTTCACGGAGGAGTCGACGCTCGGTGTTTCCTATGCATCGACCGTGCGGTCGAACGTGTTCGAGCTGCCAGGATCATCGACGCTGGACGAACTCGAGCATCGCCTGGCCTATGACATGTCCGAATCGCTGGAACGGGAACGGCAACATGAATGGCGACGAGGCATCACGCTGGTCGGCCCACATCGGGACGACCTGATCGTCACTATCGACGGCAACGCAATCGGCGCATTTGGCTCACGCGGGCAGCAGCGGCTGGCAGTGATTGCGCTCAAACTCGCCGAAACCGACCTGATGACGTCTGCTGGAGCCGATCCGCCGGTGCTTCTGCTCGATGACGTTTTTTCAGAGCTCGATTCGGTGCATCGTGGCTTGTTGGCGGGTTCGATTGCCAGTGGAAAAATGCAAACGATCGTCACTGCGACCGATGAAGCTGTTGTCCGCGCGGCGGCCATTCCGCTCGAGCGCTATGCAGAGGTCGGCGCTGGCGAGATCCGTTGGGTCGATTGATCGCAGGTCAGGAATCGGTCTGAGACGACGATGCTGGTGTGCTACAATTCGTCGCCGCGTTGGGGAGTAGTCTAACGGTAGGACGCTTGGTTCTGGCCCAAGTAGTTGGGGTTCGAATCCCTGCTCCCCAGCCAAGAGAAACGCGCGCCGCGGCGCGCGTTTGCTGTCTCTGCCGAATGGCTGCGCGCATCCCTCCGCATCATCCTTACCGGGCTGCCGCATCACGAGGTCCACGTCATCTCGGGAGCCTTCCCTTCCATGCAGACCACATCGATCGACCTCCTTGCCGGCCTAAATCCTGAACAGGTGCGAGCTGTCACGGCGCCTGACGGTCCAACGCTTGTCGTCGCGGGTCCCGGAAGTGGCAAGACCCGCGTGTTGACTCACCGGATCGCATGGTTGATTGCAGAGCGGGGGGTGCCGGCAACCAGCATCCTTGCCGTCACCTTCACGAACAAAGCCGCGCGCGAGATGCGTCAGCGCGTGGAGCAGCTCGTTCCGGCAGAAGCGGCCGCCGGACTGACCATGGGAACGTTTCACTCGTTCGGCGTGCGGGTGCTGCGGGAGAACCCCGGACTGGTCGCCGATCGACTTGGAATCACGCGGAACTTCACCATCTATGACGATGCCGATCAGCAGGCCATCATCAAGCAGGCGATTACGAACATCGGGCAAGATCCGAAGCAGCTGGCACCGCGACGAGTAGGCGCCCGGATCAGCGCGTACAAGTCGAGCATGGTCAGCCCGGAAGAAGCGCGCGAGACAGCAGCGAACTTTGGCGATGAGATCATGGCGCGCGCGTATGCCGAGTACCAGCGGCTGCTGCGCAAGGCCAACGCCATCGATTTCGACGACCTTTTGATTCTGCCGTTACGACTCTTCGATGCCGAACCACGCCTGCTCGAGCGGTATCAGGAGCGATATCGTCACATCCTTGTGGACGAGTACCAGGACACCAACCGGGTGCAGTACGTGTTGGTGGAAGCGCTGGCCCAGCGTCATCAGAACCTCTTCGTCGTGGGCGACCCCGACCAGTCGATCTATCGCTGGCGGCAAGCGGACATTCGCAACATTCTCGATTTCCAGAAATCGTTCCACGAAGCGCAGCGGGTCGATCTCGAAGTGAACTACCGCTCCACGGCGCGCATCGTTGCCGTGGCGGACAATGTCATTCGCGAAAACCGTGACCGAATCGATCGACGGCTGCGGACGCACAACGATGACGGCGACCAGGTTTCTATTCGCGAGCTTGCCGACCAGCAGCACGAGGCAGATTTCGTCGTGGGCGAGATCCGCCGGGTCATGCAAGAGCGCGGGATCCGAGGCGACGACTTTGCGGTCATGTACCGCACCACCGCCCAAAGCCGCGTCCTGGAAGAAGCGTTCCGGGTTAGCGAGATTCCGTATCAGATCGTCGGCGGCGTGCGCTTCTACGATCGCAAGGAAGTCAAGGACGTCCTGGCAGCGTTCAAACTGATCGTCAATCCTAGCGATTCCGTGAGCCTGGAACGCGTGCTGGAGAACATGCCGATCGGGCGTGGCTTGGGTCCCAAAGCACTCGAAGCGATCGACAACTGGTCCATTCTGACTCGTCGTCCGCTGCTGGACGGGTTCATCGCGCTTTCCAGGAGCGAGCACGAAGCTCCGCAGCTTTCGGGCGCGGCGCGCACCGCGGCGGAGAAGTTGGGTTCCGTCTACGAACAGCTTCAGAAGCTGGAACAGACCGAGCCGCTGACCTCGCTCTTCGATTCTCTGGTGAAGCTAACCGGCTACCGGGATCACCTGGCAAAGATCGACGACGATGATCTCGATCGCTGGGAGAACGTGCTCGAAGTTCGGGCCGATATGGAACGGTTCGACGTGCTGGAGCCTGGCGAGGCGCTTTCCGCCTATCTCGAGCAGGTTGCGTTGGTCGCGGATGTCGACTCGCTCGAAGATGACAGCAAGGGGCGCGTTACGCTGATCACGCTCCATTCGGCCAAGGGCCTGGAGTTTCCCGTCGTCTTCATTACCGGGCTCGAGGAAGGGCTGCTACCAGTTTCCCGCGCGGTCGAGGCGGAATACTCCGATCCAGGGGCCATCGAGGAAGAGCGACGGCTCTTCTATGTGGGCATCACGCGAGCCGAGCAACTCCTCTACATCACCTACGTAGCGAATCGGATGACGTGGGGGCGCTATCAACCGGGGGTGGCGTCACGCTTCCTCGACTCGCTCCCGCAGGAACACATCAAGGATCTTGGTCGCCGCTCGAGTCTCTCGCCGCGAGGAGGGACCTCGCTCTCCGGTCGCGTGCAAACACTGTCGGGATTGCCACAGTCCACACTCAAGCCGGCGCCAATTTCCGCCAAAGCAGCGGTCCGCGCGTGGTCGGCAGGCGAACGCGTCTTTCATGCCAAGTTCGGCGAGGGCACGATCACGGAGGTCGTGGAACGCCGCGGCGATCAGGAATTGGCAATCGCCTTCCAGCGGCATGGTCAGAAACGACTGCTCGCCAGTCTCGCGCCGCTCGACCTGATTTCGGACTGAAGGATCTGGCGCGCATGATCTCGGATCGCACCATCCGCGAGCAGCTCGAGGCACGCGAGCGCGCGTGGCTGTCGCCGTCCGCGTCCTTCAGCGACGCTGCCACTCGCCAACGAACGGAACCGAAATCCGATGTGCGCACCGAGTTTCAGCGAGACCGGGACCGGGTGGTTCATTCCAAGGCATTCCGCCGGTTGATGCACAAGACACAGGTTTTTGTGGCCCCATCGGGAGATCACTACCGCACCCGGCTGACTCACACGCTCGAAGTCACCCAGATTGCCCGCACAATCGGGCGCGGCTTGCGGTTGAACGAAGACCTCATCGAGGCGATCGGGCTTGGCCACGACCTTGGGCACACTCCGTTCGGGCATGCTGGCGAGATGGCGCTCGCCGAGTTCTTGCCGAACTTTCGCCACAATGAGCAGAGCCTGCGGGTGGTGGATCTCCTCGAGAAGGACGGCGCTGGACTCAATTTGACCGATCAGGTGCGGTACGGAATCGTCCACCACTCGAAGCCGGATGACGAGCTGAGCCGATCGTTCACGGGCGTCTCTGCGTCGCTCGAAGGAGAAGCGATGCGCCTGGCCGATGCGATCGCCTACATCAATCACGATTGGGACGATGCGGTTCGGGCCGGGATCGTTACGAACAGCGACTTGCCAAGGCGGGTAATGGAGCAGCTTGGGCACTCACACGCGCAACGGATCGACACGCTGGTCACCGATATCATCCGCGCATCCCAGGTCGATGCACCGGAAGGGCGAGTGGAAATGTCCGCAGACACACTGGCGGCCGCCAATGAGATGCGTGCATTCCTGTTCGAACGGGTCTACTATCCCTTGAACCGCACCCCGAATACCGTGAAAGCGCAAGGGGTCATCGCCGCGCTCTGCGACCACTACGTGACGCACCTCGATCAGATGCCGGCAGAGTACCGAAAACGCGACGACGATCCGCCCGAGCGTCTCGTTGCCGACTTCGTCGCCAGCATGACCGACCGGTACGCGATCGAGCGGTATCGAGAACTCTTCGTTCCGAAGTATTGGGATTGACTCGAATGGCGGGCAACAGCGTCGAGCTCATCAAAGAACGGCTCGACATCGTCGACATCATTGGCGAAAAGGTTCAGCTCAAGAAGACCGGCCGCAGCTTCAAGGGGCTTTGCCCGTTCCACCAGGAGAAGACGCCGTCGTTCGTTGTCTTCCCGGACTCGCAGCATTTCCATTGTTTCGGTTGCGGAAAGAGTGGCGATCTCTTCACCTTCTACGAGTTGGCCGAGAAAGTCGATTTTCGCGAAGCGATGACCGAGCTCGCGCAACGCGCGGGTGTCGAAATCGAGACCTATCGACCGCAAACGGCCGTCGAAGCCGATCCTTCCGTTGCCCACTCGCTCGACCTGAACGAACTGGCCGCCGAGCTCTTTTCGCATGTTCTGCTGAACTCTCCGGCCGGCCAGATCGGGCGTGACTATCTCGAAAAGCGCGGGTTGGATGTAGCGACCATTCAGCATTTCCGGCTCGGATTCGCACCCAACTCCTGGGATTTCCTGTTGCGGCAGTTCTCGGCACGCGGCAAGGATCCGCGAGCCATGTACGAGGCCGGACTCTTGCAGGAACGGGAGAACGGCAGCGGCTACTACGACCGCTTTCGCAACCGGTTGATCTTCCCGATTCGCGACCGGGATGGCGTCGTCGTTGGCTTCGGCGCTCGCGCCATGGGTGACGATCAGCCAAAGTACCTGAACTCGGCGCAGTCAGCGATCTTCGACAAGAGCCGGCTCCTCTATGGGCTCGATCTTGCGAAAGACGCGATTCGCGACGCAGATCGCGTCGTTGTCGTCGAAGGCTACATGGATATTATCGCGGCGCATCAGTTTGGTCATCGAAACGTGGTTGCCACGATGGGAACGGCGGTCACGGAATCCCAGATCGAACTGGTCAAGCGCCTGACCAAGCGGATCGTACTCGCGCTCGACGCCGACGCCGCCGGGCAAATGGCGGCGCTGCGCGCGATCGAGTCGATTCATTCGGGACTCGACCAAACCGAGGAGTTCGTTCCCGATCCGCGCACCGCGTTTCGGATCGCCCGCAGGATCGATACCGAGATCACCGTGGCGGAACTGCCGGTTGGCAAAGACCCGGACGAGCTCATCCGAACCTCTCCCGAGCTCTGGGATGGCGTGATCGACGCGGCGCGACCGTACGCGGAGTTCCTCATCACCAAGGTGACCGAGGGCGTCGATCTCAACGATCCGACTGCGAAGCGACATGCGGTCGATCGTCTGGCCCCGGTGCTGCAACTGGTTCCGGACGAGCTCACGCGCGGTCACTACGCCCAGATGGTCGCTCGACGTCTCGATCTCCCCTTCCGGGACGTTCAGGCGCGTTTGCAGCGCGCCGTGCAAAGCGCTGCCGCCCGTGCAACTCGACCGAGCGTCGAGCCGGAACGTGTTACCAGTCTACAGATCGAAGATCATCTGATCGCGCTCCTCCTGAAGCACCGGGCGTTGGTATTCGACCTGATGTCGGAAGTTCCGCCCGATGACATTATGGATGCGCGCAATCGCACCCTGCTCGGCATGCTTCGCGACGATTCGCTGCCGGACGACACCTTCGGCCCTGAATTCGTCGAGACGCTCGATCCGGTCCTGCAGAACCATGCGACCACACTCCTCGATTCGCTCGCGAATCGGC